>JABIDL010000022.1 GCA_018651745.1 Candidatus Neomarinimicrobiota bacterium
CGCTCATGGGAACTTCATAGACAACTTCGATAGATGTATCACTTAGATATTTAACATCGCCAACCTGCACCGCACCGCGAATCATTCCTCGGACCTTTGTTTTGATTACATCATCAAACATGGCATCACTCATTGTGGTTTCACTATCCACAGTTATTCCGTTTACAATTTCTACGAGGTTCCTCATAGCATCTACTTTGGCAATTCGTAATGCCGCTCGGCGAGCCTGCGCAGCGTTGGTCAGTGCAATATCAGGAATGGCGCCAATACCGGTTGCTTGGATCTTCCGATCTGAATAATTGATGGATCCATTGTCAAATTGCTGACCGACAAATCCTTGTCCAGCTAAAAATGATGTTATAATAACGGTAGTAAAAATTCTAATCATTTTGTCCTCCTCTACTGAACAATTTCCCCTGTTAAGCGGTTTCCGGTCATGCCGGTTATTTTAAAGCTGAGACCATCTGGTGAGGTCTGACTTAATCCCATCGCTAGGTTTACAGCTTTTCCCTCAAATTCTATTTCATATTCTGCAACACCATCATCTAAACTTTTTGCGTAGGCGTTCCTAATTCCTGGTACCGTTTGCGCTTTTAGGAATGATTCAAACGCCATATAAGATCCAAAATCTACATTTTTCAGTACAAGATATACCTTGATGAAATTGGATTGCTGGGTGCTCCACTTTTCAATCAACTGACGAATAATATCACCTCCGAGAACTTGTGCGGCAGCGTTTACGGCATTAATCCCGGCCGTTGATTCTGAAATGTGTACTTTTTTACCGCGTGCCTGTGGAACAACCGCCAGAATTTCACCGGTATCCACTCGAATTATTTTTCCGTTTATATCTGCCTGACCAGAATACATATTTGATTCTCTTTTCCCAAATTTAACTTTTCCGCCAGAAGAAATTTTTGCGGTTCCTAAAACCAATATTTCAGCGCCGAGTTGGCTTGCGATTTTTGCCGCTGCTGCAACATTCCCCGCCAATGCCTGATCATAATCCGACTTCCCCTTCAATGCTGCAATCAGTTGACGATCGACAACATCAAATCCTTTATCATAAAACATTTTCAATAGTTGCGTTTCGGCAAAATCCGTCCCAACCTGATCAATAAGATTATCTTCTTTCACAAGAAAAATGATCCTGGGGCGGTTCATACTCGTCAGTAATGTTTGGAGTGCCATCTCATCTTGCATCACTTGATCCAAAATTTGAGTTACTTGCGCTTCAATGGTAACCTCCCACAAACCATCCGGTCCTTTGGCTTCAGAAAGCACCTCAAATGTTTTTACAAAGCCTTGTGCTTTGGAGTAAATATTGTCAGAAAAAGAAGTTGCTGTCACTTCAGTTTCCGAGGATATAAATGCACCAAGCCCAACTTCTACAGCATCGCGCTTGGCTTGATCGATAGCAGCATCTTTTGTCTGCCCGTATCCGGTTCCTTTTGCAGTCTGAGACATCAACGGTGAGCCCGTCGTAATCATTAGATAAACTGCTAATATAAATATTCGAAAATTCCTCATATGCCCTTTCTTTCTCTGTTGATGCATGAAAGTAGAGTAAATTATCTATATCTCTCTAAGGATGCAATGATAAACATTGGGTCATGTGATCTACATCAACCTGGGATGTAAGAGTGTTTCATTTAACCAAAATTACGCCTAAATTTTCGTTTCGAACGAACCAACGAGAGGAATTTCTCATGAAAAAACATTTATTCTTTGCCTTACCCGTTCTTTCCCTACTCATGCTTGCAGGCTGTAGCACCAAGCCAGAAAGCGACGTCGATACACCAGAATATCACTATAAGTCCGGTATGCGTGCTGTGGATAATGGTGATTACCAACAGGCCATTAAATCTTTCCAACGATCAGTGGATCTCGATAAGAAATTTGCAATTGGATACGGTGGATTAGGACTCGCTCACGCTCATCTTGGTAATTATAGTGAAGCAAAAAGTTATGCAGGAAAATGCGGAAGCAAAGGTAAGAAAGATCCTGAAGCTCTAGCTTTAAGTGCGCGAGTCTGGATAACTATGAGACATTCTGAAAAAAAATGGTTTAATAAAGCAGAAAAATTTCTTGAAAAAGCCTTAAAACGAGATGAAAATCATGAAGGCGCTTTATACTGGTTCGGTGTAGCACATTTGTATCATTATGATTTTTCAGTCGCTGAGTCGTATTTCCGACGAGTGGTTAGTTTTAAGGGCGAATATGCCGGAAAAGCAGACCACCAATGGCAGAGATCCCAAAAAATTGTAAGAGCAATGCCGGGGACTCCAGCCGGTAAAAAAGTTGCGCTTCAAGAACAAATATCCCGCGCAGACATGGCAGTTATTTTTGCAGAAGAATTGAAGATTGGCGAATTGATTTCTCGGTTACCAAAGCAAAACTCAGGATTCCAAACTCCATCACAAATGGCAGAACAATCATCAATATCAACGCCAACCGATGCACGCGGTCACTGGGCGGAAGCGTGGGTGAAAGATATGATTCGTTATGGTATTTTAGATCCATTCCCTGACGGAAATTTTTATCCGAACGATGTGGTTGATCGGGCCAATTATGCTATGGCCGTTCAACGACTTTTGGTTGTTGCAACCCGTGATGCAAGCTTGGAAACACGGTACTTTGGGGAAAACCCTTCACGGTTTAGCGATGTTCCCAGCAGCCATCCGGCATACAATGCAATGGCTTTATGTAGCGAGCGCGGTATTATGCAGTCCAATGTCATGACAGGAAATTTCAATCCTGCCGGAACCGTTGGAGGTGCCGATGCGCTTCTCATTGTGCGGATTTTGCAAACATCGCTTAGGATAACTTTCTGATTTAATAGAAAAAACCACATTCATTTTAACAGCACCATTTTTTTTGTAGCTGTAAAAGAACCTGCTGACACCCGATAAATATATATACCGGAAGAAAGCTGGTTTCCGTTTGCATCTCTGGCATCCCAAAATACTGATTTCATCCCGGCACTTTGATTTTGATTTATAAGGGTTCTGACATTACGACCAATCATATCATGTACGGTGATTTCCACATCGGTCTGTTCTGGTAAATCATAATAGATTGTTGTGGTTGGATTAAAAGGATTCGGATAATTCTGATATACAGAATATTCGTTTGGAATCCACTCGTCTGTCAAACTCAATACTTCCCGGTAACAGGTATTGTAATATCTAATTTCAGGAGTATAATCATAACTGTAGTCCCCGGGGCATAAGTGAGTATGGTAGCGATCGACAAAATGTGTGACACTATCTTCATCCATCAAATCATGAACATGTCCATTTTGGGCATCAAAATCATCAGCCACAGGAGTGCTTCCATTTAATTCAGTACAGCCTAAGACAATCGTTCCATCACACATAATCCCGTAAACTTCAATTTCAGCTGAATCCGGCAAAGCGTTGGTAATTAGTCCTATATTTTCTAAAACTTCCAATGGGCCTTTTGTTGATGTGTGATAGTGATACATGCCGTTGTTCGTCGGATGTGCATTATAATAATCAAATGAAAATTTTTCCTCGGCAATATCGTGTTGGGGAGCTGCCAGAGGATTAAATAGCGCCACGCCATCCAATGCAATGCCTGCTAATCCCATTGGATATTCAAAACTGCTTGAATTTACATTGCCGTCCACAAGACTCGCATCAATCGTTATTCCTAAAGAGACAGGATTGCGTGGAATAGATAAATTGAAGTCCTGCCCGGCAATCGTGTTTGGATTCAAAAAATATCCATCGCCTTGAGACACAAAAAGTATATAATTTGGATGGCTGCTTGGGTAATACCAGCTTTGATGCGGCGGATTACCATCAGTATGGATAACGATATAATCATCATTCACAGTAATATCGGCGCAATCAAAATATTTTTGAAAAAATGCAGGAGCATTGGAATTGATCCAAGAATCACATGAATCCAACGTGATTTCCTGCGCGTTGAATCTGGATACGCTAAGGATTAATATGATTAGAAAACGGAGTTGATTTTGCATCATTATTCCTATTAATTGAGTAAGTTTAGTTTAAATGACTGACCAAGTTTGCCATTAAAAGTTAAAATGAAAAGAATTTTCAATCTAGTAGATGTAACACTCCTTATTTATTTGGGGCTGTTGTCTTTTCATATATTTGCTACAGCCTCAAATTTTTCAGCGTGGAAAATTCACATCGGAATAAATTTATTAATTTTTGCTGGGATCTTTCTATTAGCCAAGGTTGACCGCACATCCAAAAATTCTGCCATTGAATTTGTGCATCTTTTTTATCCCGTTTTTCTATTGATTTGGTTATACCCACAGGTTTGTTTGTTAAGATTTACCGTCATTCCTCAAGATCTTGATCCCATTCTTATTCAATGGGACACGGCGTTATTTGGTGAGCAGGTTTACCGTCGCATTGCGGTGTCTTTAAGTTTGTTCTGGAAAGAATTTTTCCATGGTATTTATTTTTTCTACTATGTGAGCTTGGGTTTATTTGCCATGCTTGCATATCGATCTCAAAGACGGTTAGTAGATACTTATTTATTCACACTTATTTTATGTATGTGCATTCACCAGTGGGGAGTGGTTCTTTTTCCATCAGCGGGACCAATACACTTGAGAACAGAACTCATTCCGGATGGGATTCTATTTATTCCAATCATGGATTTCATTTATTACAATGTGGATAAAGGTGGAGGTGCATTTCCAAGCTTGCATTCAGCAGCTGTTCTTGTTGTATCTATTTTTGGCGCAAGAATGTTCCCCAAATGGAAAATACCAATCTATCTATTCTGTGCGGGTGTTTTATTTTCCACCTTTGCTAACCTATACCATTACCCTATCGATACTATTGCTGGTGTATTGACAGGCAGTTTGTGTATAGTTTTCTTCCCGAAGCTTTATGATTATATTCACAGTGATGAAGTTAAATAATTCACTTCTTGGATTAGTACTGCTTTGGTTTATAAGCATCCAATGCGTGGAAACAACCATCACAATTCGCGTATTGCCAGATGCCCATTATACCATGCGATTTCACTCCAGAGGAGATTCGTCTGATATTTTTAATGATGATTTCCCACACCCTGTAGGTGAAAATTGGTCACAATCTTCAATGAAAGAGGAAAACGGTGAAAATGATACTTGGATACAAATCACCCATGGGCTGTTGTCCGGGATACAGGAATTCCCTTCAGTTATAAAATCATTTATTCCTTTAAACCATACAATACAAGTTGAAAAAACAGATGGATGGATTGCCACACAATATAAAGTGGATTATATATTTTCCGGAAGGAAAGCCTTCCAAAAATACCCTGAATTTGCAAAGCAGATTACCGGCGTTTTCTCTGATTCAACACAATGGATTTCAGAAGTATTGACTTATATCGTATCTCGCGGGATGGAAACCCTTCAATTACATGAAGACACCGCCATTGATCCGGATTTGGTAGAGCGATTGCAAAATCATATGCGGGGATATTTTACGCACATAAAGGAAAAGGATTTATTTGAAGAATTAGATCAGGATTTTCTCCGAAAAGCTTTTAGCCCTTTTATTGGGGATATTTCACAAAATTATCTTCAAAGTCTATCGAAGGCAATGGCGCCTTTTGAAAAAGGACTTCGCGTTACTAGTGGACTATCTGATGACGGAATTAAGCTTCATGTTTTTTTGCCTGGACTATTAACCACACACAATGCTGATAGTGTCTTGGGCGATACGCTTCAATGGTCATTTGGATTGGACGCATTCTTAAACGACGATTATAGAATTCAAGCGAAATCAATTGTCTATTCCCAGAGACAGATTCAAGCAGTAATTTTAGGGATTACAGTACTTGTACTATTGATTATCTGGATCATTTTCAAATCAAAGAATAGAGATTAATTATGAGAAAAATATTACCAATAATTCTGATCAGCGCATTTGCAACAGCCGGACCAAAATTCAGCGATGATCAACTCAAGGCGATGACGCCCCATTATTTCACGCGGAACCATACCGCACCGAAATTGCTAGGCGTTTCTATTTATAAAACCAGAACGGGAAGAGTGTACCGCGTGGACATTAAAGCAGATAGAAATCGTTCAAATGATGATTTGAGTTTTGCCTATTCAGCCCTCACTACAATGGGACAATACGCAAAAAAGAGATTTAAGGAGTTCGTTGTTGTGATGCATTACGATGTGCGGGGTAAAAATCCAGAAGTGTGCGTAGGGAAAGCAAAATGTACACTGAATTGCTTTGTTCATAAGCGCATCTCATATGAAAAGTGGTGGAAGGAGTGCATTACTTTTAAGGAAATGTAATGAGTGAGACCTTTCCTACAGCGCCACTTTTCAACATTAATATCTCTCAATTAATATCATAATACAGTGCTGGGATTCCTGCCTCTACTCATAGCCGGAACTATCTGGCAATCAGATTCATCCTTTTCTCCGGATTCGTTTTTCACGCAAACTTATTTAAACACATCGAGCGTTTTCCATACAGAACCTGAAGTATTATTTACTAACCGCCCGCAGCATATTGACCTTTTTGTAGAATTTGATAAAGAAACGCTCGAATCGGTTCGACTTTATTTTCGAACAAATTCCACAAACATTTGGCAGGAAATTCATTTGGGATATTTTCGCGGACGGTATCGATATTTATTCGATCCAAATATTATTCCCGGAATACAACTGGAGTATTTCTTTATTGTAACACTAAAGGATTTTTCTATATATGCAGAACCACTTGATGAAAATGGAATGCTTTCCCCAATTAAAAAGCCCTTTCTGGATCCAGTTAAATACTACAAAGCAAAACTGAAATCAAAACAATGATCAACACAAAATTGAAAATTGAAAAACTTCGGAAAGAATTGGATGATCATAATTACCGGTATTATGTATTAGACGATCCCATTATTTCTGATTCAGAGTGGGATGTTCTTTTCCGTGAATTGCAAGAATTAGAAAATGCAAATCCCCACCTCGTGTCTCCGGAATCGCCTACCCAGCGCGTTGGCGCAGAACCGCTCTCATCCTTTGGAAATGTGACACACCGAATTCCCATGCTATCGCTTCAAAATGGTATGGATGAAGATGAGTTGAAGGCATTTGACAATCGAATGAAAAAAGGGTTGGAGTTGGATTGGGTAGAATACGCTGCGGAACCAAAACTTGATGGAGTTGCCGTTGAGTTGGTTTACGAAAATGGACACTTCGTATCTGGATCTACTCGCGGAAATGGCGTGGTTGGAGAAGATATCACTCAAAACCTGAAAACAATCCGTGGAATTCCCTTAAAACTACGTGGTAGCGATAATCATCTTCCATCTATCCTCGAAATTCGTGGAGAAATTTTCATTAGTAACCTCGATTTTGAGAAACTTAATCAAGCGCAGGAAGCATCAGGAAAAGAAAGATTTGCAAACCCGCGCAATGCCGCTGCAGGAAGCCTTCGCCAATTAGATTCTGCTATCACCGCTAGTCGCCGTCTTTCTATTTATTGTTATCAGCCTGGATTTATCGAAGGCGAATCTTTCGAAACACAAATAGATTTTCTTAAACAAATAAAAACGTGGGGACTTCCGGTAAATCCGGAAATTGAAGTTATGGCGGGGATAGATGCTGTTTTGAACTACCATCGTAAACTTGAATCAATGCGGGAAAACCTTCCATACGAAATTGATGGAACCGTTTTTAAAGTCAATAACCTAACATTTCAGAATGATCTCGGAATACGCAGTAGAACTCCACGGTGGGCAATCGCCGGGAAATTCAAAGCCCAGCAAGTAACAACCATTGTGAAGGATATCATTGCATCCTTGGGGCGTACCGGCGCCGTTACGCCAGTCGCCACACTCAACCCGGTTGTGGTCGGCGGAGTAACCGTTGCACATGCTACACTGCATAATCAAGACGAAATTGATCGAAAAGACATTCGCATCGGTGATACAGTTCTCATTCAGCGGGCGGGAGATGTGATTCCAAAAATTGTTCAAGTCATCAAAAATAAACGTCCCAATAAAACATTACGCTACACCCTTCCTACATCCTGCCCGGAATGCAACCATACAGTTTACCGTCCGGAAGGTGAGGCAGTAGCGCGATGCCAAAATCTATCCTGTCCTGCTCAAGTGAAACGAAGGATTCAGCACTTCGTATCAAAAAATGCTATGGATATAGATGGTCTTGGTGAAAAACTGGTAAACCAACTTGTAGATGAAAAATTGGTTTCATCAATTGATACGCTCTACCATCTTACGGAAATTCAAATGTCGGAATTAGATCGCATGGGTGAGAAATCTGCTCAGAATATTTTAGCTTCATTGGAATCTTCTAAACAAACCAATTTTCACCGATTTGTATATGCGCTTGGCATTCGTAATGTTGGCGAACATGTTGCGAACGTATTAGAAAAAGCATATCGTGGTGATATGGAGTCGTTCATGTCAGCTGAACTGGACGATCTAGAAGCAATTGATGAGATTGGACCAATCGTTGCAGAAACCATAGTGAATTTTTGGAATGATGAACAAAACAAAACTGTGGTAAATGCCTGTTTTAATCTGGGAATTAAATTAGAGAAACTTTCATTCCAGGCTCGAGGAATACTGGATGGAAAATCTTTTGTTTTTACCGGCTCTCTTGAATCAATGACTAGAAATAAAGCAAAAAATGCCATAGAAAATCTCAGTGGACGAGTTAGTGGGTCGGTAAGTAAAAAAACAGATTTTGTCGTAGCCGGTCCGGGATCCGGAAGTAAAAAGAAAAAAGCAGAGAAACTTGGAATTAAGGTTTTAACGGAAGAAGAATTTTTAGTGATGATTACATAGGACCTCAAAGTCAAGAGACTTTGATGATCTTTTGTATAATGATTTGAATAATTTTTAAGAAAATAAGGTAATCAATTATGATAAAAATATTTCTATTCCTATCCTTAATGCTGTTCGCAAAAGGAGAAGAACTGACCTCTGAATTGGTTGCTGACGGATTTTCAAAACCCGTTTACGCCACAGCACTTCCCGGTCGTCCCGGATATATCATCGTCCTTGAACAAAAGGGTGTTATTAAACTCGCTAAAAATGGTAAAACGCTTAAAAATCCATTTTTAGATATAACAGGGCGAGTTCATTATCCACTGCCGCCACATGATGAGCGGGGTCTTTTGGGTATCGCTTTTCACCCAGAGTACAAACAGAATGGATTCCTATTTGTCAATTATGTAGATGAGCATGACGTAACACATATTTCCCGCTTTCAAATTTCGGAAAATCCGCTTAAAGCTAACCCACAATCTGAAATTATCTTGCTTACGTTGAAGCAACCATTCCCAAACCATAACGGCGGTCATTTGGGTTTCAGCCCAAAAGATGGATTCCTGTATATTTCTATTGGCGATGGCGGGGATGGTGGCGACCCGTTTAATCATGCTCAAAATCCGGAAACCTTATTTGGGTCAATGTTGAGAATTGATGTTGATTTGGGGAACTCTTTTGGAATTCCTGAAAACAATCCATTTAAATACTTGAACAATGTACGGCCTGAAATCTGGTCAACCGGCCTCCGCAATGTTTGGCGGTTTTCTTTCGACAGAAAAACCGGCGATTTATATATGGGAGATGTCGGTCAGGATAAATGGGAAGAAATCAATTTCCAACCCGCAGAAAGCACGGGAGGAGAAAATTATGGTTGGCGGATAATGGAAGGCAATCACTGCTATAATCCGGAGACGGATTGCGATGAAAGCGAATTTGTGAAACCGATTCTGGAATATCCAAATGACGCAAATTATATGCGCGTGATCACCGGAATGGATGAACCCGAAGTTGATGGTTGTTCGGTAACCGGAGGGTATGTTTACCGAGGAAAAACAATGCCACAGTTGAACGGAACATACTTTTTTGCAGATTATTGTTCCGGCAATATCTGGACATTTGATCTGGACAAGGGGATCCCGAAACATTTTTCAAACCGAACAGATGAAATTGCTTTAGGCGGCGGTGACTACACTACATATATTTCATCGTTTGGAGAAGATGAGGATGGTGAACTTTTGATCGTGGATTATAGCGGAGCGGTGTATAGGATCATTCCTTCACATTAACGGATCGCTGCCTAAATTCTAAGGAAAATAATAAAGGAAAATAATCATGATGAAGCTAGAAAATATAATAGATGATGTTGTTCTGCTTGTGCTGGACAATCACGAGCCACTCAAGGAACTTGGTATTGATCAAAATAAAATATACGCAAAAGTGCTGGGATACGATGATTTCGGCGTGTGGGTGTTACATCCCGGGATCAACATTCCATCACCGGTAGGCAAAAAAAAGAAATCAAAATCGGTTGAGGCGTCTGTTTTGATTCCCTGGCCTTACATTTCTTCCGTTGTTCACTTCCCCAACGTGGAAGGATTTGATTTCCCGAATCCGTTTGAAATGAATATTGGATTTGACATCAATTAATAATGAATCCAGCTATTCAAATCAATGAGCTGAAAAAATCGTATAACGGATCAGAAGCATTACGCGGAGTAGACTTAACTATAGGTGAGGGAGAATTCTACGGTCTGCTTGGACCAAACGGCGCCGGAAAAACCACTACCATCAATATCCTTACCGGGCTTGTTATTAAGGACAATGGCATAACGGAGGTCTTTGGGAAAGATACCATTAAAGACTACCGATTCACGCGAGCGCAAATTGGAACCGCTGCACAAGAAATACCTTCGGACTGGTTTTTCCCGATTGAAAAACTGCTCTATTTTCAAGCCGGATATTTTGGTATTTCACCCCAAATTGCAAAACCTCGGGTAGATGAACTCATTGATCGCCTTGGGTTAACTGAAAAAAAAGGATCGAGACTGCGGCAGCTTTCCGGTGGGATGAAACGACGATTTCAGCTTGCGAAAGCACTCATTCATGATCCAAAAATTTTGATTCTTGACGAACCAACTGCTGGAGTGGATGTTGAACTACGCCACGAATTGTGGGAATATTTCAGCGAATTGCATAAAGCCGGAAAAACGATTCTCCTCACCACTCATTACATTGAGGAAGCGGAAATGCTGTGCGAAAATGTTGCCATTATACATAACGGAAAAATTATAAAGGAGGGTTCCCCAAAAACATTGACACAGAGCCTCGGGAAAGCAGGCATTACCATTCATTTTTCGGGCTGGAGCGACAACCTTACGACAAAGCTTTCAGATTATAATTACACTCACGAAGAGGGACGGCTTCATTTTACAGTAGGTGATCCTGAAGAAGTGCTTCCACAAATCATTTCAATTCTCGCTGGAGAAAACTGTCATATTAATTCTGTAAAAGCAGAGCAATCTTCCTTAGAGGATGTCTTCCTCTCCCTCACGGGCAAAGGCATCCACGAAGAAGATCCTATTTAATATAATTTGATATTCACTTTGGCTCTTTTTATAAAATTCATCGATTATTTTACAGAATATATACCTTATGTCTAAACCAAATTCATTTTGTACCTCTTTATTGATTGTATTTATATTTGAGACTCAGTCTCATTAGATTAATACTATATTAAAATAAACCCATGACCATTGGACATTTAAATCCAGGCGACAAAGCTATTGTCAAATCATTTTCCGGTGATTTGGAATTGCAGTCCAGATTAGTTGAAATGGGCATTTTACCTGGCACCGAGTTGCGCCTTGTAACGATTGCCCCCATGGGCGGAGCAATTGAATTAAAAGTCCGGAACTACTATGTATCTATTCGAAAACAAGATGCATTAAATATTATTATTGAATCATGAGTTCCAATATAAACCATCAGACAACGCCATGGATTGCATTGATCGGCAACCCAAACTCCGGGAAAACAGCCCTATTTAATTTGCTGACTGGGATGAGTCAGAAGGTGTCAAATTACCCGGGCGTCACGGTCGAAAAAAAACTTGGGCAAGGAAAATTTAATGATGGATCAGCTTACAACCTGCTGGACTTGCCGGGAACTTACAGCCTAACACCGGAATCCTTTGATGAGCGAATTATTACCGAACAGGTTATACAGTGGATACACGGCAATAACCCTCCTGCAGCAATTATTTCCGTGGTGGATGCATCAAATTTGAGCCGCAATCTTTATCTCACAACTCAGCTGTTAGATTTAGGAATTCCGGTTGTAGTCGCGCTAAATATGATGGATTTGGTAAAGCAAAATGGGCATACCATTTCCCCTTCCGTTTTGCAAAACCAGTTAGGTGCAGCAGGAGTTGTTCCAATGTCAGCATTAGAAAAATGGGGCATCAAAGAATTATGCGATGTACTTAAAACCGTCACCAGTAATCACCAAGCTTCTACCGATCCTTTTCCTCTGGAAATAGGCCCGAAACTGGACCCTATCTTGAAACCAATTTCAAATATATTTCAAAATAAATTAGGTTATTCTACTCGTTTGTCCACAGGACAGGCATTAAGACTTGTTACCCGGAAATCAACTTTAGATATTTATGGTCAGGTATATTTGAACAGCCAGCAAATTGATCCTGAGCTTCTTGAGCAATTACACAATCTGAGACAATCCGCACTTAGCAACTTGGAAAAAGAAAATGTACCACACCGCACTCTAGAAGCGACGTTGCGCTATCAGTGGCTAGATCAAAACCTTGCTGATGTTCAAACCGAGGGTTTGCAGCAAATTGATACGCGGTCCCAAAGTGAAAAAATAGATTCTGTTCTAACCCATAAATGGTTTGGACCACTCATATTTACAGGATTGCTATATTTTATCTTTCAAGCCATTTTCAGTTGGTCAACTTCACCAATGGATTGGATTGAGTCGGGCGTTAGCCATTTTAGTCAACTCGTGGTATCCGTTTTACCTAAAGGGATTCTGCGTGATCTTCTGGTAGATGGTGTTTTAGCCGGCGTGGGGGCGATCGTTATATTTTTACCTCAGATTTTAATTCTGATGTTCTTTTTAATCATTTTGGAAGATTCAGGTTATATGGCAAGAGTGGCATTTATGCTCGATCGGGTAATGTCTAAGGTAGGTTTACATGGACGATCAGTTTTACCCTTGATGAGTGGTTACGCATGTGCGATCCCGGGGATTATGTCCACCCGGACCATTGATAGCTGGAAAGAACGATTAATCACCATGCTCATTCTTCCCCTCATGAGTTGCAGTGCAAGATTGCCGGTTTATGCGTTGATGATTGGCGCCTTTATTCCATCTATAACGGTGGGATATATTTTTGGATTGCAGGGATTAACAATGGTTATTATGTATTTTTTAGGAACAATTACCGCGTTGATTTTAGCGAAAATATTCAGCTCGTGGATAAAAGTAGAGGGCAAATCGTCCTTTGTGATGGAAATGCCACCATATCGTGTGCCAATTTTGAGTTCCGTATTCAGACAGGTATTTAATCGGGGAAAATTATTTATTCTCAATGCGGGGAAAATTATTATGGCAATTTCCATCGTTCTTTGGTTTTTAGCGTCTTTCCCGAAAACAGATATTCATGGCAATCCCGGTACGATTCACACTAGTTATGCAGGGAAAATTGGTCACTCTATCGAACCATTGATTAAACCGCTTGGCTTTGATTGGAAAGTAGGAATTGCATTAATTACATCTTTTGCGGCCCGAGAAGTTGTGGTAAGCACCTTAGCTACTATTTATAATGTAGAAGACAGCGATGAAAATGTTGTTCAACTTTCTGTTGCGATGAAAAATGATATTAATCCGATAACAGGTAAAGCCGTTTTTTCGCCATTGGTTGCTTTAAGCCTGATGGTATTTTACGTCTATGCGGCTCAGTGTATGGCAACCTTTGCCATCATTCGCAGGGAAACTAACAGTTGGAAATGGCCATTTTTTATGATCGCTTACATGAATATTTTGGCTTTCTTAGCTTCGCTATTGGTATATCAAGGCGGTTTGTGGATGGGCTTTAGTTGATGGATTGGCAGACAATTATTGTAGCAATTATTGGAGTGGTGGCGCTTCTTGCGGTAATTCGAAAATTCTACCGCCAGTTTTTTAAACCTGAGTCAGCTCCCGAGTGTGATAATTGCCCGGTTCCGGACATTCAGGAAAAAAATAGTCAATCTTAAATAATATTACTCAATACCAGAGTTGAAATTGTTATTGATTCGATATTTTATCACCCCCTTCCGCCGAAAGTCGGACACGGTGTATCCCCCACATTGGAGGAATTAAGAGGATTCCACATAAGATTAAAACAGGGATTTAAAAATGAATAACAATGCGCAAATTGAATTGTTTTAATCAAAGCCTATTCTTGACTTTCCCTGCTAGTTGTAGGAAAATTCAACACGCATGAAACCTAACATTTCTATACCAACCTGCCTCGGCTTCCGATCTGTCCAGTATTCCTTACAAACCGAGGAAGAAATTAAAAGGTGAATGTGTAATGAATTGGATTGGCATGTGGACACTCATGAAACGGGAAGTCGGGCGGTTTTTTTCTGTGTACAGGCAAACCGTTATTCCCGGATTGATTTCTTCCGGACTTTATATCATGATTTTTGGCTTTACCCTCGAGCGTAGAATCCGAGAAATATCCATTGACGGCGAAGGAATTCCATACACTTTGTTTATTCTTCCCGGACTCGCTATGATGAACACTATAACTAATGCAACTGCCAATACTTCATCTTCTATGCTGCAGATGAAACTACTACAACAACTCCCGGATATATTAACGGCTCCCCTTTCTAGCTTGGAGGTTTCCTTGGCTTATATTGTGGGCGGGGCTACTCGCGGATTCGTTAACGGAGTGCTGGTAGTTATCCTTGGTGTATTTCTCATTGATCTTCCAATCCACAGCATTCCGCTTACGCTTATGTTTTTATTTATGGTTTCTTGGGCATTTGCAAGTTTAGGACTATTACTCGGGCAACTATCAGATTCATGGGATAATCTTGCCATGCTTCAGAATTTTTTCCTGACGCCACTCAGTTTTCTCGGAGGAATTTTCTATTCAATCCAAATGTTACCGGAATGGGCGCAGTCCTTGAGTTTCGTAAATCCGATCTATTATATGATAAATGGAATGCGCTACACAATTCTGGGCGTATCGGATTCATCGCCAGAGCTTAGTTTTTTCATGGCAGCGCTCATGACAAGTTTGTTTACACTTGCTGCAGTTTTATTGATGAAAAGCGGCAGGAAAATTAAACAATGAAACAGATAGCGTTACTTTTGGCTACGATGTCAATACTGTACAGCCACCAGGATTCGACCATAGCGTGGAAGCAATACATACGCGGCGGCGGCGTGAGGTCTGAATCCAATTCCGGTATTACCCTGTATTACAGGCTGAAGCGAACTTCTGAATTCACATACAGAGATCTTAGGCTTTGGGGTATGGATTTGTCGGGTGGTGAATCATTTATGTACATCCGATATAAAACCAGCCAAAAATATCATTCATTCTCGAAGATGTATTCTTTTTCAACCGTTTCATATCGGCAAAACACGCGAACAGGGCTCAACCTACAATACCATGTAAATCAGGGGCTCGGATTTTTTGTGACGTCTTATGGAAATGGCCACATTAATTCTGAATTGGGTTATGCTGCTGACGTATCTGACTATCTGAATAATTCTGAAAAAACATCTTATGGGAAAGGCGGAATTTTTTGGGACCATGAGTTTGCTTTTGCTTCCGCCTCACTTGAAATTGAAACATTTTACCAAATTGGCGATAGAGAAACTTCAGATCTTTCCCGAACGCTTATTGAATTTGAAATGCTGAAATCTTTTAAAAATGGATTGAGGCTCATTGCTGGCGCCGAAAAAGAATGGTACCATTCCAGCGATCAATTACAGGCCCTTTCTTTTTCTATTTCCATTGGTTGGAAAGGATCATTAAACTGGGGTTTGTGATATTCATCACCTCCATAGAATTCTCACCGGTGTAACTTTGAATCTTTTATGAAACGCATTTTCTACATTCTTATTGCCCTGCATTCTTTTGGTTTATCTCAGGACAAAGTTGCCGCTGATATTACAGAAGAACGTCAGCGACTTCTGATCCTTCCATCCGAGTACACGGACAACCCAAAAGCACCGGTCAATAAAATAACGGCAATTTTGGCGACTCAGGCCGGAAGTATGAAGCGCTACATTGTGATAGATAGAACACAAATGGTATCCATCCTCAATGAACAAGCAATTCAGATGAGCGGTGTTGTGAATGATTCCGATATGGTCAAGTTTGGTCAATTAGCCGGCGCTAAAGATGCATTGACTGTGAATATGACTCATTATAGTCAGAAGGGTGTGCCTCCAAAAGACCAAGATGACGATGATGGTGATGAAAAAGGTGCAAACTTTTTTGATGCTGTTATTGCCATCGCGAAAGCTTCTTCAGAATCAAAAGAAAAAGAACGCTACGCCAACAATATGCAAACGGTGATCAACTTCACGATTACCAAACTCGATTTAGAAACGGGGCAAACTTTAGATTCAAAATATTTTGATGTAGAACATACCGGCGGGAATCGTGGAAAATCTCTTACCCAGGCAATGAATAAAGTCCGTCGCGCGATCAGCAGAGAACTTAGAAAAATGTTTCTACTGACTTCCGAGATTCTAGAAGTTGACGGAGATAATGTTTTGCTTTATCTCGGTTCAGATATGGGAATCGAAAACGGGTCTGTTTACGAAATTAATAGTTTGGGAACGAAGCGGACGATAAGAGGAAAAGAAATCATCGTACCCGGAAAATCGGTTGCTATGGTACAGGTTGTGGATGTTAGCGGAGACGCCAGCCGAGCGGTTGTCGTACGAAAGTGGGGTAAGATTGAGCCGGGTTTCGAAGCGCTGGAACGCATGGCCTTTTTAAATGCAACCGGATTCAAATTTGATTATGGGCAAACTACCGGTGATTTTGATATTGAATTTGTAGGATCCATCCGGTCGCTTCGTCGTTTTGGCGGTTTTTTCAATTTCGGAATTGGAAATATCAAGGATAGCCGAGACAATCTAGACTTCACATTTTCGGGTGGAGGAGGGTTTCACGCCAATCTCATTCAGTCATCCCGTATTCGGATTGGCGGAGTTGTATCCGTTGAGGGAAAACTTGTTTTTCGGCATGACGATGAAAACAATCGGGTTACTGCCGGACTTTTTTATCCCATGGTGGGGATTCAAACTTCTATCATGATGACAAAAAACATTGATCTTGTTTGTTCTGCTGATTGGGTAATATCAAGTGCCGGTGGGCGAAATTGGCAGTACACTGAACAGGCGGAGGATGAGGAGGATGAATCAAAAACCTATTCAGGGAAATGGAATCCGGATCATCCGCTCGGTAACCCGACAGTTAGAGCTGAAGGAATATTCTTTTCAGTCGGACTGCGTTTCTACAGTTTTTAAAACTAACAACTCATCCCCTGACCCCTTCTCTTTCAAGATAAGGGGAACCATAAAACAGTTTTAGGATTTCCAACTTTAGGTGTCACTCCCCTCTCTCCTTAAGAGAGGATCCGGGGGTGAGTTACAATTTATTCCCTTAATAAATCCCGAACGGCATCCAAGTTGCCATCAATTCCATCGTAGGGCGTTAACCCCAAAATGTGCGCCACTAGCGGATACACATGAATATTCGCAAATGTTTCCCTGAGGTATCCATCTTTGAACGCGGGTCCATCTGCGACAAAAATAGCGTGCATACTTTTTAATTCATTGTCATAGCCATGATCACCTTTTGGATAGGAATTTCTACCCAATGGCTTAATCCACCATCCTTCATCGGCAACCACCAAAATATCAGGAATACGAACGTGGTCACGGTAATGCCAGCGGTCCGGAATGTCCTTTTTATAGAATACTTGCATATGCGGAATGGTTTGGAGTTTTGAATAAACTGAGTTTAGCTCTTTCTCAGAATCTGAGGATATAAACATTTTTGGGCCGGAGCCTTCTACTTGCACATTTGTAAGATCTGCAAGCTTAGAAATATCGAGCATCTTTTCTTCGCTGACTTCTGCCATGCCGTGATCACTTGTAACAATAATATTTAATTTATCCGCTATCGGAAGTTGAGCGGCTTTCTTTAGAATGCTTCCTAGTACTGCGTCCATTTCCTGTACTTTTTTTAATGTGTTTGAACTTTTTGGCCCCTCGCCGTGGCCAGTCCAATCCGGTTCATGAAAATACAGCATAATAAGTCGCGGACGATCTTGATCCGGCAACAAAAACCATTTCATTACAGAGTCCACCCTAGCTTCAAAAGTTACTTTTTGATCATACCGCTTCCAAATAGACGGTCGTTGTCCTTTGGCTTCTGAACCGACCCAATAAAATGATGCCGCTTTGAGTCCCTGATTTTCCGCTGTCATCCAAATAGGCTCACCACCATAAAACCTGCCATCTTCCACTTTAGATCGATCTCTGATAGAATAATGTTCGCCTAAATCCGGAGCATAAAACGAATTCCCTATTAAACCATGGTTTTCCGCATACATACCGGTTGCAAGACTATAATGATTGGGGAACGTTTTAGAAACAAAAATCGGTTTCAGACTCTTCGCTTTAACACCGTCATTGGCAAGCTTGTCAAAGTTTGGCGTGTCTGTCCTGTCCAAATAATCTGCACGAAAACCGTCCATGGAAATCATTAGAACATAGAAATCTTGGTTTTGCGACCATCCAAGCGATACTAGGATAATACATAAACCAATTCGTTTTAATTGTTTTATCATCGGGTTTGAAGTTTAACTCTTTGAGGAATGTAAGGACAAATCATGAATTGCCCTTTTCAATTCCCCCACATTAATTGTGCCATGATCATTCCTGATCGTGGATTTCATCCATTCTCTTTGCTGCGTTTTGTCACCAAAATCCCAGCTAGAAATAATGGTTGGAGATTGCCGCAGTCACTCCGAGCGAGTCCCAGCGGGACGAGGATGAATCTAGAATAGAAGAGCTCGCTTTACTGGTGAAGATTCCTCACGCTTCGGTTCGGAATGACAAAACTCTTTGAGCGAACCAAAGCTTTATTTCATCAGGATCAGTTTTTTAACCTGTACTGCTTCTCCATTCGTCAAGACTGAGAAATACATTCCAGAAGCGGCGGCCTTTCGTAAAGGTCTCGGATGGTAAAAAGTTAAAATTTCTTAATTACAAGACTTGACGCATTGGTTTATAGATGTATATTTACACCATTAAGGCAGGGAACATTTGAAAGAATTGAAAA
The DNA here is from genome assembly GCA_018651745.1 of Candidatus Neomarinimicrobiota bacterium. NCBI lineage: Bacteria > Pseudomonadati > Fidelibacterota > Fidelibacterota bacterium. The sequence goes on from JABIDL010000022.1 coordinate 19,202, forward strand.
CATAGTTTCCCTCTTCCCCTTCGACATACTAAATGCCGAGGTAGCAACAAAGCGGATATGAGCATTAAAAGCCGTACCAATGGTTTGGACGGCTTTCGTATTTTTACAGCTTTCCCCCCAAAAGTGTTTAACGAAGTCTTTACTTGATTATTCATTGATAATGGGTTTGTTCAAAAGCTAACTTCGATTCCCTCATGACTTCGGATTTTAAACTTGCGCCTTCTATTTTATCGGCAGATTTCTCTGATTTCCGATCTGCTTTAGAACTGTGCGATACAGGCGGTGCTCATTGGATTCATATTGATGTCATGGATAATCAGTTTGTTCCTAATCTTACGCTAGGTCCGCCTATCCTTAAGAAACTTCGGCCCCACTCTCAACTGTTTTTTGATGTTCATATGATGGTCATCAATCCGGAAAGTTTGGTAGAACCTTTTGCTTCGGCCGGTGCAGACAATATCACATTTCATATCGAAGCATCAGAAAACCCGGACCACGTCATTAACCAGATAAAATCCTGTGGTAAAAAAGTCGGCATTTCTCTTAAACCCAATACGCCCGTTTCCGATATAGAACCATGGCTTGATAAAGTTGATCTTATTTTAGTAATGAGCGTAGAACCCGGCTTTGGCGGACAAGGTTATCTCAATGGATCATCGGAGCGCATTGCAAACATTCGAAAAATTCTTATTCAAAAAGGTATTCAAGATCAAGTCAAGATCGAGGTAGATGGCGGCGTCAAACTTCATAATGCAAAAGAAATCCTGAATGCGGGGGCAGATATTCTTGTTGCAGGATCCGAAGTGTTTGGCGCAAAAGATCCAATCCAGGTTATTAAATCATTTTATCAATTAGGTAATCATGAGATCATTTAAAGAACTCAATTCTTTTAATGATTGGTCACAAGAAGAACAAGATCAATTCACTGTAAATGTAATTAAAATGCTCGTGCTTGATGGGGTTCGCAACGCGAATTCCGGCCATTCGGGAGGACCGCTGTCTTCCGCAGATTTTACCTACATCCTTTTTAAAGAATATCTGAATTTTGACCCGGATGATGATTCTTGGTTCAATCGGGACCGTTTTGTTTTATCAGCCGGTCATGAATCGATGTTGTTATATGCTAACCTGCTTTTTTTAGGTTGGCTTGAAATGGAAGATTTAAAAAATTTCCGCCAACTCAATAGTAAAACCCCCGGTCATCCGGAGGTTGAATTAAAAGGAGTTGAGGCAACGACCGGTCCCTTGGGGCAAGGAGTATGCATGGGCGCTGGTATGGCCATCGCAGAAACAATGCTTTGTGAATTATTCAAAGCGCAAACGAATGATGCAGAAAAATTAAGTGATCATTTTACCTATGTTCTCTGCGGGGATGGCGATTTACAGGAACCTGTCGCATTGGGGGCTGCTGCGTTGGCCGGGCATTGGGGACTTTCAAAACTTATCATGTATTATGATTCCAATCAGGCTCAGATTTCCGGAAATACTGAACGCTCTGATTCCACAAATATTGCAACAGTATTTGAAGGGTTAAATTGGCATGTAGAAATTATTGACGGTCACAATCATCAGGCCATACGGAATGCTATTGAAATAGGACACGTTAGAGAAAAGCCCAGCCTCATTATTGGAAATACAATAATGGCCCACAGCACCGCCACTATGGAAAAAAATCATGAAACGCATGGCGCACCACTCCCGCAAGAAGAAATTGACGCTTCGAAAGAAAAGCTACGGCTTCCTCCTGATTCTTTTTATGCGCCTCAAGAATGCATCAACCATTTTCAATCTCGATTTAATGATCTAAGAGAAAATATATCGAATTGGAAATCATTATTATCCGACGCGGAAAATAATGAAGCTTTCAAATCTTTGTGGGAAATGACAGTTCTGGATGAACTGCCTGAATTGAATTATCCGCAGTTTGAAGCCGGAAGTTCGGTGGCAACGCGGAAAGCATTTGGGTCAACTTTGGATGAGTTTGCCAAGCAACTTCCGCATTTGGTGGGTGGTTCTGCAGATCTAGAACCTTCAAACTATACCGGAAATTTTGCACAAACGTATGGTGATTTTTTGAAAGAAAATCCCGGAGGAAGAAATTTTGCTTTTGGGGTACGGGAATTTCCGATGGCAGCTATTATGAATGGATTAAGTCTCCATGGCGGAGTCATTCCCTTTGGCGGAACTTTTTTAGTATTCGCCGATTATTCACGTCCGGCGCTAAGACTGGGAGCAATCCAAAAAATTAGAGCTATCCACGAGTTTACACATGATTCCTTTTATGTGGGAGAAGATGGCCCCACGCATCAGCCCATTGAACATGCTATGGCTTTGCGGACTATCCCGGATTTTTATGTTTTCAGACCAGCAGATGCAAAAGAAACAGTAGCCTGTTTTGAAAAATCTCTACATTTGTCAGCACCATCTGCACTGCTTTTAACTCGTCAAGGCGTTCCTGTTTCTAACCACTCCATGGACATAATCAAAACTGGAATAGAAAAAGGCGGATATATTTATCGAGATTGCAATGGTCAGCCGGAACTCATTTTTATCGCTACCGGCTCCGAAGTTTCGTTAGCAATGTCAACCGCAAAACGAATGGAAGATATACGGATTAGAATTGTTAGTCTGCCGTGTTGGAAATTGTTCATGCAACAACCACAAGAATACAAACAGGCTGTCATTCCTCCGCAAGGATCTGTGAAAGTTTCAATGGAGGCGGGTACCACATTTGGGTGGGAGCGTTTTGTTGGCGATCATGGCCTATCGATAGGAATTGATCATTTTGGCGCATCCGCACCGGGAAATATTTTAGCCGAAAAATTCGGATTCACGCCAGAAAAAGTGGAAGCCAAAATCAGAGCACATTTGAAGGAATCTTAAAAGGGATTAATAAGAGACAGCCTTGCATAATAATTTGGATTATTTCCATCCTGCCATTCGCTAATACGTTGTGCTTCACCAATACCAAATATAAAAATGGGAGCAGACCCTAATTTGAGGGCAACCTTTAGTTCGTATCCCGCGGTTGTAATTAAATCTGTTTGTTCATCCACCCACACATTCCCAAAGTCCGTAAACAAAGCGCCGGTCATTGATCCTAAAGTAAATCCAAGGACATTAATCGGAAGTTCTGAAATAAATGGAAACCTAAATTCTGCAGTACCAAATATCAGTTTATTCCCCATCCTTACTCCATCCCAACCGCGGATATTATGCGTTTCTGGAAATGAAACCGCCCCTCCCATCAAAGATGTTCTTCCTCCGGGAAAGTATAAAGAATTATCTTTTGTGAGTGCAAGCGTATCCTGCGCGGGCGGATCTCCAAACATTGCCATTCCTTTCGTGCGGAGAAAAAGGGCCGTCGGTCCGAGCGGTACATTTACAAATGCATCTAATGTAACTCGCTGGTAATCAAAATCGCTTAAGAATGCTTTGTTGGCGATGTCGAGTCGCGTTAAAAGTCCAAATCCCTGTTTCGGCAGAAAAATGTTCGAAGCATTCGGCCGGCGATTGAGCCATGCATACTGTAAGGAAACAATTCCTTCCTTCCCGCTTTCTGGCATGGGCAAATCTGTAAACCCAAAGGTTGAAGTTTGCAAGATTTCACCCGTTTCGGGATTGAGGCTGTCTCCAATGGCCGCCTGCCTGTTGTGCATTTCAAGGCTAACACCAAAGAAATGGGATGAACTTAGGTTGTCTCCAAAATTGTATGGAACAGTCATATTAAAAATGACCCCATCCAAAGTTTCACGAAGACCCGATTTGCTTTTGTCGTATTCCCGAATATCCCACCGGAAATTGTGATTATACACAAGTGACCACACCGGTCCGTGTTCCGCATTGATGTAAGCAAGTCCGTACGCCGGTTTTGTTCCGCCAGACCAGTCATACACAACAGTTCCTTGAAATAAATGGCGGCCTGTCCCATCTGTAAAAGACGTAATTCCAAAACTAGAACCATCCGGGAATGGTAAGGCAAAACTCATGAAATGTTTGATGTTCTTGTAAAACTTGTACGGCTCATTACGGTTTATGGATGGCGGAATGGATACATCCACTTCATCTAATACAATTGGCGGCATAGTGGTACGCCAACGGGTGAATTCATCTCTCATGGTTAGTGGAGTTGTGGTGCTTTCACGTGACGGGTCCACTTCTATCACGCGATTGGAATCCACATCGCCAATGGTTCGAGCAAATATTTTATCACCACCGGGAACCCACTGCACTCCCCACAATGCGTCGGCAACATCCGTATTTTGAATCTGATTCCCACTCGTAAGATCAACTGTATGAAGGTTTGGTGTAGATCCGCGGTGGGACGTAAATGTAATTTGTTTTCCGTCCGGATGCCAGATCGGAAGATAATCTACAGATGGATTATCCGTAACTCGGGACATTTCTCCGGTAGCGATTGAATGAGTATAAATATCCATATTCCCGTCCGGCCCCGCCTTTGCCATAGCAATTGAATTCCCATCTGGCGACCAAGCAAGAGACATAATTTGAGTGTCATTATTAAAATCAGTCAGCTTTTTTTGACCAGTTCCATCCGTATTAATAGTGTACAAATTGCTTATGTTGTTTTGGTGCGCAACTAATGCAATTTTCTCACCATCGGGCGACCAGGCAGGGTGACTCGCTCTCATAGATTCGGTAATCCACCGACCTTTGCCTGTTTCAATCTCAACCACACGGATATCCCACACAATAGATTGATAATCACTAAAATGATATTTTGCATACGTTAATTCTTTGCTATCTGGTGACCAACTTATTGCCGAATGCATTGCGCCATAATCAATTTCTTCGAGATCATAAATAGGTTTTGGATTAGAAGCAGTTTCGGTGGTGTCTTCATCGTCTCCAAAAAGATTCGTAAAAAATAATTCAAAACTACTTGTATCCGGTTTTGAGGTATCTCGAGTGGCAATGTATAAAGACATATCCAATTGATCTTCATTATCGTAACCGGTAATTGCAATTCTGAGACTATCCGGGGATAAAACATATCTTACTGCTTTCATAATGGGTAATGATGTAATTGTTCCTACTTCATCAAGCGATTCCTTTTGGCTTCGGTAACCATAATAATAGGTGTTCATGTGCCGTCGCCAATCTTCTTCAAACTGATCCAAATCCACACTTGTTGCTTTTTTGAATCCTTCTTCAAAATCAAATATTTTCCAATCGTTTCTATAATGAAGCGTTTTCGCAATAGTAGAATCGCCAAATCTGTCCGACCAGTATTTCATTTTAGAAAATCCATCATGATGCGGATCCATTGAATCCATCTTGTTGGTCATTACATGATATTTATGAGAAATATCCGCGCGCCACGGACGCCAGCGTTCTGTATAATATTCTGCAGTACCCTCCACAAACCAGCCGGGCATCCCGGAAATAATAAAAGAGCCAAAAGGTTCCGGAACCCACGATCTCGCACCATGAAGCAACACAATATGTTGCAGTTCATGGGATAAAACTTGGAACAACCATTTATCGTCTTCAAGCCAAAGAGCAGCATCATTTTGATCCACCCAGATAAAAGTTTGATACGTCCACAACGCATATCCATTCATTATCTCATCCTGAGTGGTAAAAATAATATCAATCCGCGGGATTGTATCCATATCGAGCTGTTCTAACAATAGCGGCCAAACTTGTTCAGCAATGGACGCACCGCGCTCTGCGATGTCTTCAATTCCATTATGATAATGCACATTGTAATGATCTGTCTCAAGCGTGAACCAATCCAACTCTGAGTGAGATCGTCCCGTCAATTGCCACGGTCCCTGCGCGCCTAGATGCACAGTCACAAACAGACAAAAAATGATATTTGTAAAATGTTTCATGAAGCTGTTCCTTTGTATTTGGTTATTTGATTGGTTGATATAAAAGTGATGAGCCGGCGTTTTCATCGTCCGTAGCGCAGATCAGCCTTCCGTTTTCCAGCGTGATTGCTTCAATCTTGTGACCTTTATAAATCTTAAATAGTTGTCCGTTATTTTCAGGAATAAATTTAAGGGCTGTACCGTCCAACTTAAACTGCCCCAGCCGATAAACGGCGCTGTCAAACGGACCATCGTCTCCGGGATCTGAAGCGGACGATACCCAGCATGTTCCATCTTTCGCGATGTCCATATCGGACAAATGCCGTACATCTGATTCGGGGAATGACACAGTAAATGAATGAGATCCCGAGGGCTCAACTTTTGAATTGTAAACATTCAGCCGACCCCAATATAGTGTTGCCGGGAATTGATTTTTTCCTCGATCGCCCCATGCTATCCACGTGTTTCCGCTTAGGGTGAAAATGGCAATCCCCTCGAGATTCATTGGCTTTTTTACTCCGGGGATTTGGAATTCATTTTTTAGGATTAACCTATTATTTCGTGGATTGTATCGCAGTTGGTAACATTTCCCGGAACTTTCCATTGCGATGAATTGATTGGTCTTTCCGGGATAAATATCAAGCGCTTCTAAGTCAAATGGAAGTGAAGCTGTAGGCCAATTCAATTGCTCATAGTAATTGTCATCGGAAATAAATCCGATTCTGGCTTGATCAGCTTGTTTGTTATCGTGAACCACCACCATTCCTTTGCTCAATTGGCCAATGCCGCTGATAGAATACTCTCTTTCAAGACTGATTAATTCCCACCTGTCGGAATCTTGTGCAGATAGAATTGAAAATGCACAAATCAGTGAAATGGTGAAGGACAAATTTCTATAGATCTTTAATTAAGGATAATTAAATCTTTGGTCGTCTGATTTAATACTTCGCAGCTGTCTTTACGAATAATAACATCATCTTCGATGCGGACGCCTCCCCAGCCGGGGATATAAACACCTGGCTCAATGGTCATAACATAATTTTCTTCTACAACATCATTGCTTATTTCGCTGAACCTGGGCCATGTATGAATTTCGAGACCAATCCCGTGTCCGGTGCCGTGAATAAAATATTTTCCGTAACCTTTGCTGTTAATATAATCTCTACAGGCAGTATCAACTGCTTTGCAGGAAACACTCGCTTTAGCGGCGTCTATTCCGCGCTGTTGCGATTCTTTCACAATTTGGTATACTTCGTGATGTTTTTCTGTTGCTTCTCCCACTACCGGCGTTCGCGTCATGTCCGCGTGGTATCCGGCATATTTTGCTGCAGCGTCAATCACAATAAAATCACCCTTCTCAAAGGGTCTTTCTGAAGGCTGTGCATGGGGCAACGCTCCGTTAGGGCCGCCGGCTACAATTGGCGAATATGCTTCACCATCACCATGTTTCATATAAAAAGATGATAATGTGCTCGCCACCTGTTTTTCCGTCGTCCCAGGTTTTAGCATTGGTATAATAGATTCATACGCTTTATCAGTTATTTCTACCGCGGTGCGCAAAACATCAATTTCTATTTTATCTTTTACAGCAGCTAATTTTTCAAGAACCAGTGATGTTCCTTGCCATTTTGTTTTTGGGAGCAGACTCTGAATAATATCATACTGACCCACTGTAACTCTGTCTTTTTCAAATGCAAGATTCAACCCGTCGGGAATGAGACCTTCGTTTTTTGCGGTTTGAAAATGATTGTGTGTCCCAATGTGAATGGTGCATCCCTTTACTTCTTGATTTGCCTGCTCTGTATAACGGCCGTCTGATAAAAAATAACTTCCATCAGGTGTGACCAGGCACGAACCAGCCGAGCCGGTAAATCCGCAAATATATCGAACATTCGTTAAATGAGTGATGAATATTCCATCAAGGCCATCACTCGCCAATTTTGATTTTAGGACTTCCTGCCGGCGGATAAAATGAGACTCACTCATTTGTTTCTCCCTGAATGGCTATTCGTTCTTTTGTGATGCGTTCCAAATCTTCTCCCTTGGCTTCGAGCATATTCAAAACATCCAAAGCCTGGTCATTTAATCCCTGATTTCTAAGAATGGTTACCATGGTAAATGTTGCAAGCCTGGGGCTAATAGAAAACGGTGCAGATGCTGTGGGCTTTGGCTGTGCAGGGAGTGCCACAATTATTGGCTCGGGTATTACCGGGTCCGGTGTTGCTGGAAGATCAGATGGATTTTTCTCTTCAAAATATTGGAGCGCTTCTTCATGGGTCGGGTCCAATTTTTTAACCGTTTTCCAAGCACGCGTAAGAGTTCCGCCAGCTCTGCCTAATTCTGTTTGAATTTTCGCTAGAGCAATGGCTGCATTTAAATGATCAGGACATTCCTTTAGTACGGCTTTAAATCCTTTTTCAGATGTTTCGATATTCCCGTCAGCACGATCTACTTCAGCTAAAATAAATAAACCGTCCGGTTGGGTAGGGTGTTGTTTTAAGCCGATGTCACATACTTTCCGGGCTCGTGGTGCATCGCCACCCTTCAAATATGCGTCTGCTAAAACGGGAAACAAAATTGTATTAAAATTATCCGCGAAATACAATTCCAATTCTGTTTTATTGGATAGATTCATCGCCGATTTTCTTCGACCCATCCGGAAATATAATCAATTGTTTCCTGCACAGGCGTTCCGGGTCCAAACAAAGTTCCCACACCAATATCTGCAAGGGACTGTTTGTCCTTTTGGGGAATAATTCCACCACCTGTAAGTAATACATCATTCATGTTTTTTTCCTGCATCAGTTCATATACTTTCGGGAAAATCGTCATGTGGGCGTTATTCATGCTGGATAACGCAATCACATCCGCATCTTCCTGTAAGGCTGCTGAAACTATCATTTCCGGCGTTTGCCGAAGCCCTAAATAAATGACTTCCATCCCAGCATCGCGATATGCAGCAGCAAGTACTTTAATACCGCGGTCGTGTCCATCCAGCCCGGGCTTGGCCATAACAATTCTGATTTTTCTTTCCATAAGGTAAAATTTACAACCTGTTGTTTAAATAATCACACCGATAGAATTTTCAATGCTCAGGGTTTACCCTCCAATACAAATGTGACCGGGCCGTCGTTTACCAATGATATTTCCATCATGGCACCAAATTCGCCGGACGCAACCGGGATGTCTTCTTTTTTCATTCCATCTATAAAATATTCATAAAGTCTTTCTCCGATTTCGGGAGAAGCAGCGTTGAGGAAACTCGGTCGTCGTCCTTTGCTCGTATCTCCGCATAAAGTAAACTGGCTTACTACTAAAGCAGATCCATTTTTATCTTTAATTGAGAGATTCATTTTTTCATTTTCATCATTAAATAATCGAAGACGGGTAATTTTGTTAATAAGATAATCTGCGTCCGATTCTTTGTCAGATTTTTGAACCCCAAGAAAAATTACCAAACCAGTATCAATTTCCCCAACAACATTTTTTAAAACAATTGCTTTTCCATGGGAACATCTTTGAATGACAGCCTTCATGTTCTAATCTAATTATTCAACCCAAATGTTGTCTTTTCCATACGTGTCTCTAAGCTTCCCTAAAAAATCTTTACTTGAAGATACTTTTATGTTATGAGCAAAAACTTTCTGCTTACGACCATTTTTGCCAACCATGTGAAATACTAATCCACATTTTCCCCGGAAATTAGAAGACAACTCAAACAGTGCATCAATATCGTCCGGTTTCATCCGATCTGTTTCTACTTGAATATTGACTCGTTTCGAATAATAATCTCTAGCCAACTCAATTGGAATGATTTCATCTACAATCAGTTTTAAATCGCTAAAATCTGATTTGTCAGTCGGGCGTCCGGATAGAATGACAATTGAATCTCTCTTAATTAAATCACGATATTTCTCGAACGTATCTGCAAAAGCTAGGATCTCTGCATGCCCTCCTATGCATTCAAGCTGGAAGAAAGCCATTTGCCGATTCTTTTTATCAAAATGTTTTTTGATTTCTCCAACCATTCCGCCCAAACGAATTTTTTCTTGAATTACATTTTCGGTGCCATCCGAAAAATCAAATGTGCTCATATCTTCTAATTCAGCTGCGTATTTTAACAAAGGGTGACCGGATACATACATTCCAGTAACTTCTTTTTCATATTCAAGTCTATCGCTTTCCGGCCATTTTTCTTTCCTCGGGATGACCGGAACCAAGGTGCTTGTTCCATCGGTTGCCCCCGAACCAAAAAGATCAACTTGTTTTCTACGTTTGTTTTCTTGCACATTTTGACCATACCTCAAAGCAAGATCAATTCCGGAATATTTCGTTGCTCGGTTACCATCCAAAGAATCCATCGCACCTGACTTAATAAGGCTTTCCAATACCTTTCGGTTTACACTCCCAAGATCAAACCCTGCGCAAAAATCGAATAGCGACTTACAAGATTTATTGTTTTTTCGTCCCGCCAAAATATTTTCTAACGCCTTTGAACCAACATTTTTAATTGCATTCAGACCAAATGAAATCGTTTTTTTATCCACAGGTTTGAAATGAATTTCTGATACATTAATATCTGGAGGATCCACCTTAATTCCGAGCTTTCTGCATTCATTGATTAGAATAACAACACGATCCGTGTTCCCCATTTCGCTTGTGAGATTTGCTGCCATAAATTCTGCAGGATGATGTGCTTTTAACCAAGCGGTTTGATAAGCAATAATGGCGTATGCCGTTGAGTGGCTTTTATTAAACCCATATTGAGCAAACTTTTCAATTAAACCAAAGATTTCGTCTGCAGCATTTTTTTCAAAACCATTTTCTTGTGCGCCTGTTATAAATTTTACCTTTTGCTCTTTCATCAGACTTTTAATTTTTTTACCCATTGCTCGTCGCATTATATCCGCTTCTGCAAGCGAATATCCGGCAATCTCATTGGCAATCTGCATCACCTGCTCCTGATAAACGATAATACCGTAGGTTTCTTTAAGAATAGGTTCAAGAGATTCATGCAAATAGGTTATTTTTGTTTTACCATGCTTCCGTTTAATAAAATTATCAATATTTTGCATGGGGCCGGGACGATATAAAGCATTCATGGCAATCAAATCTTCTATTTGAGTCGGTTTCAGCTTTTTCAAAAATTCACGCATGCCAGAAGATTCAAATTGAAACACCCCAATTGTCAAACCTTTTGCAAAGATTTTATACACTTTTGTATCATCAAGCGGAAGTTTATTAATGTCAACTTTTTCACCCTTATCTTGGATTAGTTTTACAGCTTGATCTATAACCGTCAAATTCCTGAGGCCCAAAAAATCCATTTTTAATAAACCGAGCGATTCGAGTCCTTTCATATCATATTGAGAGGTTACGTCGCCCTGCGGTGATTTATAGAGCGGAACGAAATCCGTAAGATCGCTGGGAGCAATAACTACGCCGGCGGCATGCGTAGAGGCATGACGATTCATCCCTTCTAACACCAGCGCATGTTCAATCACATCTTTATAATCCCCTTCGGCCGCTTCTTTTAATTCTTTGCTTTGATCAATAGACTCTCCCAATGTAACGCCGGGACCAAATGGAATCATTTTAGCCAAGCGATCCATTTCTGAAAAAGAGCGACCCAGAACTCTGCCAACATCTCGCACAACTTGTTTCGCTTTCAATTTCCCAAAAGTAATAATCTGAGTTACAGATTTTTCACCATATTGATCGCGGATATAATCAATAACTTCTCCTCGTCGTTCAACGCAAAAATCAATATCAATATCAGGCAGGCTTGATCGTTCAGGATTTAAAAACCGTTCGAAAAGTAGATTGTACCGAATAGGATCAACGGTAGTAATGCCCAACGCATAAGCAACAATGCTTCCTGCGGCAGAACCACGCCCCGGACCAACTGGCACACCATTATCTTTTGCATATTTCACAAAATCCATTGTGATTAAAAAATATCCAGCAAAACCCATTTTCTTTATTACAGATAATTCATGGTCTAACCGATGTTGTAATTCTGGAGTGATTGTGCCATATAGTTTATTGATCCCCACAGTAGAAACTTGTCTGAGATAATAATCCGGATCGGAAGAAGATCCATTTTCGGGAATCGGGAAATGGGGGAGATGGTATTCCCCAAGCGGAATATTAATATCAATACTTTCAGCAATTCGGCGTGTATTTTCAATCGCTCCCGGCACATGTTTAAACAATGCATGCATTTCATCCTGAGTTTTAAAATAAAATTCAGATGTGGCGTATCGAAGACGATTTGGATCATTTTGCTCTTTCCCGGTTCCAAGGCAAATCAAAATATCGTGAGCTTGCGAATGTTCTTGGCGAGCATAGTGTGCATCATTTGTAGCAACGAGTGGTAAATCTAATTCCTTGGCAAGTTTTACCATGTTTTCAATATTTAGAGACTCTTCTTCGATTCCGTGGTTTTGTACCTCTAAATAATATCTTCCGGGAAATATTTCAGCAAATTGTAATGCCGTCGCTTTTGCGCCATCCCAATCCCCTTTTAACATTTTTTCAGGGACATCGCCCTTCAAGCACCCGGAACAACAAATAATTCCCTCACTATGTTCCTTTAACAAATCCATGTCAATACGCGGTCGATAATAAAATCCTTCGAGATACCCATATGTCACCAATTTCATTAAATTTTTATAACCGGTATAATTTTGCGCAAGCAATAATAAATGGTTGTTCCCCCAGCCGCCTTCCGCTTTCGGCTTTTTGTCAAATCGGCTTCCCTGCGCAACATATATTTCACAACCAATAATTGGATTGATTCCTGTTTCAGCTGCTTTTTTATAAAAGGGAATCGTGCTAAACATATTGCCATGTTCAGTTAAAGCTACCGAATCCATACCTAAATCATCAATAGTATTAACCAGCGTCGAAACCGTTTGGGCGCCATCAAGCAGACTATAATCTGAATGGTTATGTAAATGGACGAATTCAGATGGCATAAAGCATTCCAAAGTACAAGGCAGACAAACCCATAATTGTACTAAATTTTAAAATCCGGGCAGAACGGATTGCGGTGGAAATTGCAGGATTGTTCACTAGTAAAGCTACGGAGGTCATCATTGGAATCTCAACGCCAAAAACTAAAATAATGAGATAAATATTTCCATAGATGCCAAACCAATACGGTAAAAGAGCACCAAGTCCGGTTACCATTGCAAGAAAAACAGATAGCGATACTGCATTTCGTAAACCTGCCATAATCGGGAATGTTTGCATTAACGCATTTTTATCCCCTTCCATATCCGAAATATCTTTGACCAATTCCCGCACAAGGGTAAGTCCAAAAGCAAGAGCCGCAGGAATAAGTATATGCTGAAAACCATCAAAAACATATCCGCAAAATATAAAAGTGAGTCCTAGCAATAACGAAACAGTTACGTTGCCAATGAGCGGTAGTTTTTTTAATCGCAAACTGTAAAGAACTAATAATGGCAGCGCAATTCCAATGGCCACCACTTTTGCTTCAAACAAAAGCGAAAAGGCACATACAGTTCCAATCCCAAACAAAACAATAGACATTATCAAAGCGGCCCGGCGATTCACTTTGCCTGAACTTATTGGGCGATCCGGTCGGTTCACTGCATCCGATTCATAATCCATATAATCATTTAATGCGTTGCCTGCTGCATTATATGACAGCACAACTGCCATGGCGATGAGAACAAGAATCCAGTTCCCAAGATATCCAAGTGCATGAGCAATCATAAAAACAGTTAAAGCAGAAATGAAAAGGTTTAATGGACGAAGCAACCGAATATGCACAACGAGTTTATCCACAATACTGCACTTTCAATATTCTGTCATCTCCATTGTAATCCTTGATTAGCTCACAATGCTGAAATGCAGAATGAGCAAAGAGATTATAGACCTTTTCGCTATGATTTCCTCCGCCAACTTCAAAAATCATCCACCCACCGGGAACAAGAATCAAGGGTGCTAATTGTATATATCTTTTATAAAACATTAAACCATCAGAACCGTCAGTTAACGCAGATCGTGGTTCAAATTCCCTTACATCGGACATAATTCCGCTCATTTCATCTACAGAGATATATGGTGGATTTGAAACCATTATATCAAATATTCCATCGGGATGGTGAGTTAGAACATCCAGACAAATGCACATAAAATTTTCACTTTTGTGTAAAATTTTATTCTCTTCGGCAACTGCAACCGCTTCCTTCGAAACCTCCACTCCCACAATAGTGGATTCAGGAAGTTCTTTTGCCAACGTAATAGCAATATTCCCCGACCCTACTCCAATATCGATAATCTTTGGGCGGTTAAATAATCTAGTCATTGGAATTGTTTCGGAAATAAGACGTTCTGTTTCCGGTCTTGGAATTAGTACAGATGGATTTACTTTAAAAGAACGGCCGTAAAATTCCATTTCACCTATAATATATTGCGGAGGCTCTCCTTTAATTCTTCTATTAACTGCTTGTTGAAACTTATTGTGCTGTTCAGAAGAAAGTAGCTTGTCGGGGTGCAGGAAAAAATCAGATCGGGAACAGTGGATGATAGACATCATCAACCATTCGGCATCATTGGCAGGATGATCAAGACCATGAGTACTAAAAGTAGATTTTGCATCATCTACTACATCTTTGACTCTTGCTGTTGCAACTGAAGCAACGGAGTCGGTATTCATTTTATTCTGAGTCCAACAGGGATTGTTGTTCTGCCAACTGAAGGGATTCAATCATTTCAAATAAGTCACCATCTAAATTTTCTTCTAAGCGATAGGATGTATAGTTAATTCTATGATCCGTAATTCTTCCTTGGGGAAAATTGTAAGTGCGAATTTTTGCAGATCGATCGCCAGTGGAAACCATCGACTTCCTTTCAACCGCACGTTCTTTAGCTTGCCGTTCTTGTTCGGCGGCAAGAAGACGAGCACGCAAAACCTTTAATGCTGCTGCTTTATTTTTATGTTGAGATTTTTCATCCTGGCAGGTTACCACTAATCCGGTTGGTAAATGGGTAATTCGAATAGCAGATTCTGTTTTATTCACATGCTGGCCGCCTGCACCGCTCGCCCTATATGTATCAATTTTTAAATCCTGATCTAGGACTTCAATATCAACCTCTTCTGCTTCTGGAAGAACTGCAACTGTTGCGGCGGAGGTGTGAACCCGCCCGCTTGTTTCCGTTTTTGGAATTCTTTGAACCCGATGAACACCGCCTTCAAATTTCATGAGGCCATAGCAACCTTCGCCTTTTAGAGAAAAAGTTACTTCTTTGAATCCTCCAATGCCCGTTTCGCTAATACCAATAGCCTCTTTGGTCCATTGATTTCTTTCCGAAAACCGTTCATACATCCGATACAAATCTGCAACAAACAATCCGGCTTCATCTCCACCTGTTCCTGCACGAATTTCAATAATGGTGTTTTTATCGTCATTAGGATCTTTGGGGATAAGCATCACTTTTAAAGCTTCCTCAGAGTCTTTTTTATTTTCTTGAAGCGTTTTTAATTCAGCTTGAGCGATCGATTTTAATTCTTCATCACTTCCTTTGAGAATTTCAAGGTCATCATTTATTTGCTCAATTAAAGCAAGATATTTATCGCCCTCTAACACAATGGGCGATAAATGACGATGTTCGCGTGCAACCTCTTTTAATTTATCTGAATTAGATAAAACAGCTTGTTCTGTCATCAGTTGTTCTAATTCCCCATGGCGCGCAATAACGGATATAATTTTATCTTTCATTTGAAAGTGTTTCTATGTAATTCCTCCCATACATAAAAATGACCCTTGGCTTCCGATAGTCGAAAGAACAAAGGTCATTGTAAGATTGGTTATTGAGTCTTTTCGCCGTATTTCTTTTTGAATTTTTCAATACGACCTGCCGTATCAACCAGCTTTTGCTTTCCGGTAAAAAACGGATGGCAGACTGAACAAATTTCAATCCGCTGGTCGCCAACGGTACTAAACACTTCAAAGGTGTGTCCGCAAGCGCAGTGAACTGTTCCTTTTTTATAATCCGGATGGATGTCTGTTTTCATGATTTTCTCCTATCAATTCAGTTTTAATAATGCTGTTTTAATTCTTTTCATACCATCTTTAATTGTTTTCGAATTGGTGGCAAACGAGAGCCGAATATGCCCGGGAGCGCCAAAACCATCACCTGGGACGGTAACAACACGTGCAGTTTCCAATAAATAATCACATAAATCAAATGAATCATTCATCGTTTTTCCATTGATTTTCTTACCCAGATAATGCGAGAAATCAGGAAAAACATAAAAAGCGCCATTGGGTACAACGCAGGATATATGCGGGATTTCTTTTAATAGTTCTAGCATTAAATCACGCCGTCTTAGAAACGTTGTGCGCATTTCACTCACAGCGGATTGATCCCCGTTAAGCGCTTCTACAGCGGCCTTTTGCCCAATAGAATTTGCGCAGGATGTAGCCTGACCCTGAATTTTTGACATCGCTTTAATAATAGTTTTATTCCCCGCAGCATATCCAATTCGCCATCCGGTCATTGCATAAGTCTTTGATAAGCTCATACACGTTAGAACCTCAACATTGTTATGATTTAAAGTTTGCGTACTTGTGAATTCGTCATTAAAAACAAGGCGCTCATAACATTCGTCAGAAATAATAACCCAGTGATGTTTGGCGGCAAGATCGAGCAACATTTTTACCGCTTCGTTTGACCAAACTCCGCCTGTAGGATTAGAAGGCGAATTCATGATGACGCCCTTAATGTTGCTGTTTATTTTTGACTCAAGTTCATCAAAATTGGGTTCAAACTGTTTATCCGGGTTCGTACCAATAATGATCGGCTCTGCCTCTGACAGAGTCACAAATTCCGGAAAAGAAACCCAATAGGGTGAAAAAATAATGACCTGATCACCCTCCTGAAATAACACCTGACACGCAAGGTAGAGACTTTGTTTTTCACCATTGGATACAAGAATTTGATCTGGCGTGTATTCAAGATGGTTTTCACGATTTAATTTTTTACAAATCGCTTCCCTCAAATCAATCATGCCTGCGCCAGATGTGTATTTCGTAAACCCTGCGTCCATAGCTTCCTTTGCAGCATTGCGAATATTCTCCGGCGTATTGAAATCAGGTTCCCCAACACTAAAATTGACAATATTAACTCCTTGGGCACGGAGCTCGGCTGCCTTGCTAGTCATTTCAAGAGTGAACGACGGTTTAACGCGGGTCACTCGATCGGCTAATTGAACAGATTTGGTCATATTTAAAGATCGTGCCTTTTTTTATGATATTCATCCGAATTGAAATTTCCTTCAGATGATTTGTTCGGTTTTTGTGCCGGTTTCCTGCGCACTTGAGGCTTACGCTTTTTGGGGGGTTCAACTTTTCCTGACATATACTCATCCTCTACGATGTCAAATTCTTCGGATAACACCTTCTTTGCTCTTTTTACTTTGGGCTTGGGCTTTTTTCGTGCTGATCTCTGTCTTGGTTTGGGAACTTCTTCTAAATTGACCGCCTCAACTTCAGACTCGGTAACCGTTTCTTCCATATCCGGAATTGGTTCTCCAACTTTTTCCATCTCCTTTTTATTGAATTGAAACATATCAGGATTAAATAGACCAAACACAGCACCATAACCTCTTGTGATTCCGTTACCTATTCCCATATAATTAGGAAGAAGAAAATTGGTTCGAAATTCTCCTGTAAAGGCACCCCAACCATTTTCGTCAACCGGTTTAGGAAACAAAGACTTCAATGCAACTTTTGTGAATAAATTTTCCCCTAAATCAATATCCATCTCCCGCGCCAAAAAAACAAGATTTTGACCTAAAAGGCGGTTAAGAAAATGTACACGTTCTGGAGCGTTTGGGAGAAATCGGTACCGTCCACCGGTTGTTTGGTTTAAAGCAACCCATGGAGTGATAAACCTGTATCGAATCAGACGGCTAATTGGTTGAAAATGATCATCGTGTAATTCATTTTCTGAATCAAGAACTTCAAATGTTATGTTGCCAAAATCTAAATCTTTCATTTTTTCTACGACCGATAAAATCGGATCCACTCCTTCTTTGACTCCAACAAGATAAATTTGCTCATTCAAAATTTTAACCTGAACACGTGGATAAAGAAATCTATCGCGATATTGTCCATTTAGCATAGGAACAATCTCCTCGTCAGGAAAGGTTTTCATAATAACGCCTTTTACTTGATAGGGAGTTTTACGAACGGGTTTATCGGTGGCCAATCGCGCTGTGATTGTGCGAATACCAATATTATTAGAATCCATATTTATACCTCATGTTAGCTAACTGTACTAATTTGCTGAATCAATTTACATTTACTGACTCATTGTATCTAAAAATTCTTCATTCGTTTTGCTTCGTCTCATTCGTTCCTGTAAAAATTCCATAGCTTCAACTACATTCATTTCGTTTAGTAATTTTCGAAGAATCCACATCCTGGAAAGCGTTTTCTTTCCCAATAGCAATTCTTCTTTGCGGGTTCCTGATCGAATAAGGTCAAATGATGGAAAAATCCTTCTGTCTGCTAATCTCCTATCAAGAACCAACTCCATATTCCCCGTACCTTTAAACTCTTCAAAAATAACTTCATCCATTCTACTTCCCGTGTCAATAAGGGCCGTAGCAACAATAGTGAGAGAACCTTTTTCTTCGGTGTTCCGGGCTGACCCAAAAAATTGTTTTGGTTTTTTTAGAGCATTGGCATCTACTCCACCAGATAAAATCTTTCCGCTATGGGGAATAACAGCATTGTGTGCCCTTGCAAGTCTCGTAAGGCTATCAAGGAGAATAACTACATCGTGTCCGTATTCAACCATTCTCCGTGCTTTTTGTAGAGCCATGTCAGCTACCGCTACATGTCTTTCCGGCGGTTCGTCAAAGGTAGAGCTTACCACTTCTGCATTTACGTGGCGTTTCATATCTGTTACTTCTTCCGGACGTTCATCAATCAGCAAAATGAGCATTTTTGTTTCCGAATGATTCGCTAAGATAGCATTTGCAATTTTTTGAAGCAGAATTGTTTTACCGGTTTTCGGCTGAGCAACAATTAACCCACGCTGTCCTTTCCCAATAGGAGCAATTAAATTAAGAATGCGCATAGATAGATTCTTTGATTCAACCTCTAAATTGAATTTTTCTTCGGGATAAAGTGGCGTAAGGTTATCAAAAAGTATGGTTCGTTTAATCTTTTCAACAGATTCCCCGTTCACCACATCCACCTTTAGCATAGCATAAAACCGCTCTTTTGCTTTTGGTGGGCGGATTTCACCGGAAACTTCATGTCCCGTACGTAATCCAAAACGCTTGATTTGAGATGGGCTTACATAAATATCATCCGGACCGGGAAGATAATTAAAATCCGGGCTCCGTAAAAAACCGTATCCTTCCTGCAAAACCTCTAGCACTCCCCGCGCAGTTACATTGCCGGCTTTTTCCTTTTGGGCTGCTAAAATCTGAACAATTAATTCTTGTTTATTCAGCCCTGATAAATCTTGAATTTCAAGTTTACTGGCCATTTCGGTGAGTTTATTTATGTTTAACGCTTGTAGTTCATTAACATCCATACATTATATACCTTTTGAATTTTATTGGGTCTTCTATAGAAAATAGCTCTCGCGAGGAACAATTTTGGGAGAACACTCTTGTAGATAAATTACACTATTTTAAACCATTCCCAAAAGAAAAATCATATTCATTGTACACCTTATCTGCAATATAATGTGAACCAAAAATCAATAGACACCGATTTGCTCCGATAAGGCTTTGACCTTTCTTCATTGCAGTTTCAAAATGTGGTATCTCGTTCGACATAATTCCATTTTTGAGTAACGCCTCCTTTAAAACGTTTGAAGGATATAAACCTAATCCAGATATGCTTGTTACAATCAATGATTTAAACCGAGACTTGATCTTTTTGGAAATATGTGAAATATTTTTTCCATCTTTCAACACCATGACTCCAATGGGACGCATTCTATATAATGATGCAATAGTCTGTAACGTTACGCCAATGCTTTGAGGATTATGAGCTACATCATAATAAATATTAAATTTGTCAGAAATTTTTTCTAATCTGCCTTTCCACCCAGCTTGTTGGATGCCATTTCGAATACTATGCTTATTTATTCCAGTATCAAATGACCGAACAGTTTCAATTGCCAGTGCGGCATTCTCACATTGATGCAATCCATTCAAAGAAATGTTATATTTTTCCTCTTTGTACAAAAAATAGCTCCTTTCATTCTCAATACAATGTTCTAAAACTTTCCCACGAAGAATGAATGGCGCGGAGTGTTTTTCGGCTTCTTCTTGAATTACACTTAAAGCTGTCTCGTTTTTCTGTGAAACCAAAACCGGGGTGTTTTTCTTAATAATTCCTGCTTTCTCTCGAGCAATCTGAGAAATAGTTTCCCCAAGACGATCACAGTGATCCAAGCCTATGGGAGTAATTACGCTCACATCTGGTAATAAAACATTGGTAGAATCTAATCTGCCACCCAACCCGGTTTCCACAACAGCAACATCTACATTATTATTTTTAAAATACCAAAATGCCAATGCTGTTGTCGTCTCGTAAAAGGTGGATTTTATTTTAGCAATTTCTGTATCAAATTTTAAAAAAAACGAGGCAATATCCTGATTTGGAATTAAACGACCATTGATACTTATTCTTTCATTAAAGGAAATCAAATGAGGAGACGTATATAGTCCAACTTTATATCCTGCCTCTTGTAAAATAGATGCAATAAATGTAGCCGTAGAACCTTTTCCATTGGTTCCAGCAATATGAATAGAACGAAAATATTTATGGGGATTTCCACAACATTCTAACAGCTTTATTGTATGATCAAGCCCAAGTTTAATTCCAAGACGTGAAAGACCAAAAAGGCGATCTAAAATGGGTTGAATATCAGTGGAGCGTGACGGTTGAGACATGTGCTATGGGAGACCCAAGAAACTGGTGCGCTAACATTTCGAACCTAAGAGGCACGTCGGTTACAAAACTTTCCAACTTGCCTTGGGCGCTAATTTCTGTGATTAAATCGTTTTTTTGTAATACCTGTTTCACCTCCGTGGCTACAGCTTCTGCAGAATCAATCAGTATTGTATCACCGTTAGCGGAAGATTGGATAATTTCTTTAAGCAATGGATAGTGGGTGCATCCCAGAATAATTGTATCAACTTGGTCTGCATTCATTCCCTTCAAATACGTTTTAGCAACCATTTTCGGAACATCTCCTGTTATCCATCCTTCTTCAACAAGAGGAACGAATAGAGGACATGGCTGATTTAATACAATCACATTTTCATTTTTGTTTTTTAGGGCAATCTCATATGCATCAGACTTAATAGTTGCAACAGTACCAATAACACCTATATGCCCGTTTTTCGATGTGGAAATTGCCATATTAACGCCTGGCTCAATGACGCCGATAACTGGGATCGGGAACGTCTTCTGCAAAACTTCTAGTGCCTGAGCAGATGCGGTATTACAAGCAACAACAAACGCTTTACATTTTTTCTCATAAAGGAAAGAACTGATTTGTGTCGAGTATAATTCAATCAGATTTTTACTTTTATTCCCGTAGGGTACTCTGGCGGTGTCTCCAAAATACAAAATAGATTCTGATGGTAATAATTTTTGCAATGCTTTGACCACAGTTAACCCACCAAGCCCGGAATCAAAAACACCAATAGGACGATTATCAGCCACCCTTATCCCTCGGCTAAAACTTTTTCTCTGGATTTTTTAAACTTAAGAATTGCTGAGTAAATCCCTTTAGCGATCTTTTGTCTATATTCAGGTTTTTTCATATTTTTTTCTTCAATTGAATTCGAAAGAAATCCTGTTTCAATCAGCACATTCGTCATACTTGCACCAATTAATACATAAAACCCTGCTTGTTTCACCCCACGATTTGGGGATGACAATCTGTCGTCCAGTTCGTTTTGAATGATAGATGCCAATTCTTCACTTTCTTTCAAATACATACTTTGAGCCATTGTAGCCATTATTAGACTTTCTCCGGAAGATTTACCATACTTCTTTTGGGCTCTGTCTTCGAGTTTGATTACCGCATTTTCTCTTGCAGCTACTGCGATAGCATCATCTGTTTTCCCCGGTCGAAGTAAATAGGTTTCAAATCCTCTTACGCGTCGGTTTGGGTTTGCATTAACATGAATGCTGACAAATATTTTTCCGTTTGATTCGTTCGCAATTTTGGTTCTTTTCTTCAATGGCACAAACACGTCTTCATCTCTAGTAAGGACTACTCGAATTCGTGTATTTTTTTCAAGTAATCTCGCCACCCTTTTAGCAATGTCTAATGTTATATCTTTTTCTTTCGTTCCTTTTCGACCAACAGTTCCACCATCCTTGCCTCCATGCCCAGCGTCGAGCACAATCGTATTAAGTCGCCATTTATCCCGAACATCTTTAATGCGGTCCACACTTTTAGACAGGGGAGTTCTTAATGTTATAACTATTTCATTAGGATTGTTCCCCTGATACACCTCATGCCCTTCAATTTGCGACCGAAGGTTAAATGCCAATTGTACAGACTCGTCAAGTTGATCAACTGTAATCCGTCGCACCACTCCTCGTGTTTCACTTCGGATGATTTCAGAGCTATCAACTAACCCACCGGAAACAGTTAAATAAAACCAACCATTTTCATTGACAAATGAACTAATATTTTTCTCAGGAAATCGTTCGCGTGTGTGAATGCGTAGAATGGTTCCATTGGCTTTTTCATTTATAGTTAATCCAGTAATATTAAAATCAACTTTGTCTATATCTAATAGTTCTTTCCGTGCATCATAAATAATCCTCGGCATGATCGTATGGCGTAAAATCAAAAAAAAGGGTTCGGCGGGAAGATACAAATCATCGTTTTCAACCCGGACGGGAGTGGGTAAGTGGTATACTTTCTCATTGATAATTATAAAACTTGTCTTACCGGAAATTTTTACTCTGTGGTTCATAATATATAAAACCATCTTATGTCGCTCAGAATTCAGAAAAGGGTCCCGCATTCCTAACATTCTTGATAAATCTCTTGCAGATACATAGGTACCCGGACCGGATTCCATCGTTCGTAATTCATCTTCGGTTTGACTGATTCGGTTTAATACACGAATCGATGCCAATCCGGGAGATTGAATCAAAACAATGGTTATTATAATCGCTATTATTCTGAAAATCATTGAAATGAAATTATTGGTCAATACCTCAGAGCGCAAGGAAACAAATTACACGGAAGCACTTATAAAAATACCGGCCGATGGCGAAAAATTCCCAGACAGAGAAAGACCATCCCATTTCATCCGGTATCTAACTCCGCTATACCATCTGCCTCGTTTGTTGTAAACAATTTTTAATCCAATTGAGGATGCGTCTTGAGAATACATAGTTGATCTCATTTCGCCGGGAAGATTTACATCCCAAAAATATACTCGCGAATCAAAATCTTCAACTTTTGCGCCCACTAAATCCATCTCAAAAACCCACCGATTGAGGTTGAGCCAAATTCGGGCGGTAGCACCCTGTCCAATCAAAATAATTTCTGCACTTTGTGCTGTTGTCTGTTGCGCCTGAAATCGCATTTTAATAGACGGGTTAACCTGAAAATCATATACATATTTAAATGTCTGTTTACTTGTATAATGATTATCCGAGCTAAGCAGAAATCCCGGATCGTCCTCAACCGTTTTTCTTTCGCTAGACCACTGTAAACGAGTTTTCGCACGTTTTTGTTTGAAAATCCAGCGGATCCCTGTTTCAAATCCATTTACGGGGGATACCATGTTCAAATCGGATTGAATCCTACCGTATAAATCCCCATAAAAAACGATTGTATTTTGAGACCATCTAAATTTTAGAGACTGAAAAACACCGCGTTCTCCTTCGTCCCGGGATGACCATTCGGAAACAGGATTAGCGCGAAAAGATTCGAACCCACGACTGTAATATCGTCCATGTATCAAATATCTCAAGTTCTTAAAACTAAATCCATATCCTGCAATTGCGCCAAAACTGTTATGATATCCAATTGCAACTTCTGTGAAGAAGTGCGAGGCATTCAATTTTTTTGATAAATATATTGAACCAGATTCTCGTCTTAGTTTGTCAAAATCACCCGTCCACCATGTTTTTGAATAAACGGTTCCAAAGGCAAGACCTTCTAATTTGCGACTCCAAACAACTGTGAATGAAGACTCATCTAGTATGGGTGAGCTTAACTTGGTTAACGGGTGCATTCCTGTTTCATTTACCTTTATTATCCCCGTTGAATCTATTGTTCCATCCCAAGAATTATGCCCCAGCGAAATAGTCCAATCCCCAACAGAAGAATTAATGGTTACTGCGGCTCCTCTTATTTTCCAAAATTCATGAGAAGACCTATAAGGTTTTAATCCGGACCCACTTCTTTGCAAAGATGATAATACATCAAACCCTCTTCGGGTAGATGAATTGCGCCACACAGATAAACCATATCCTGCCAATATTTGATGGTCACCAATTATCCATCTCATTGAACCGGATTCCCTTTCTATATAAATAGAACCATAGTCAATTACATTCCTTTCCGTTGGGTCCCTTTCTAAAATAAATCCAACTTGAGAACCTCCAACATCCACAATTCCTTTCCATCTGTACCGAATATCATCAGAAAGTGTCATCATTTGTTCAAGATGAACACTGCGAACGGAATTGATTGCTGGAGTCTTAAGCCGCTCAAGTACGGATTTTAGTTCTCGAGAAAGAGCTTTGTTCAGCAAAATACTAGTGGGATCAGGAGACAATGAATAAGTGCTCAAAATAGAAACATCTTCCTCGGAGAATATGGACACTCTTGACAAGTTTAGTAAATTCAATTTGGAAAGCCCGTTCCCATTAAGAAATACATCATTCAACAGGATTAAATCTTCCTCCGGTAATGGATCCTCTTCATCCCGTCCAAAATCAACAACAATATTTGAACCTGATTGGGATCGAACAGGATTATTCAGCAACATAGCCCATGCCAAACCAATGAGAAAGGCCCAGCTCGGGATGCGTAGAAGTACCATAATAAATTCCAAAGTTATTTATGTGAATCGAAATTCCACCGGTTCCTTGCCCCGGGTTTGACACAAATCCTGCCGAAATATCCATCCATGGAAATACTTGATATGCCGTTCCAAATTTAAACCTTCCTGAATATTCTGTGTCCTGTTCCCAGCCAAAAACAGTTGTAACATTAGTGTAAGGGACCAAAGACATACCGGTATGAATGATTTGTGGAAGGGGATCGGATGAAGCCCCTATGGTAGGTGCGTTAAGATTTTGAAGTGACCCAGACCAGTTTAAAAAATCATTTAATTGTATTTGCCAAGATGTTGTGATTCCCAGTGCGGTTGCAGATCCATAATCTTTTATACTCAAATTGTATCCAGCAATACTGATGCCAAGATTTATTCGTTCTTTTATGGATTTTCCTGCTGCAAGATAGGTGATAGACTCTCGATACAATGAATTTCCGAATTGCGAATAACCAAAATTTAATCCCATATCAAATGCAAAAATATTAACACTTGCAGATTGGTGACCTAAATCTTTGATACCATATCTATTCCCCCATAAAATCGATCCTTCGAGTGATTTCATTCGTGCCAACGCAGATGGAAACCTTAATCCATCAGTGGGATGAACATTCGATGTGAGAACCAAATGTCCCATACCTATGGATTGAGGAGAGCTCGGGAAATGATCAAAAGCGGCATGAATGGGGTTGATCGCAAAGATCAATAAATAAGAAAATTTTATTATATACCGGCGAAGCAGAAACATTTTTTCCGGCGAGGTATAAACGATAAACTAATGCGCCCCACAAAATGTGGGGCGCAAAAGCATTTACCTGATATAGTTACTTCTTATACCAGGTCACAATCAAGACTAGCGCTAACAAACCTGCTAGTCCTGCATCACCGAATTGTGCCATAAGGGCGCCAATCCCGCCAATTACCCCGAAGTAATCATTAAATAAAATTCCGATGACTATTCCGAGGATAAGAAGCTTACTTAGCAGATCAGTAATATTGCTGATCCACTCAGTGATGGTGTCAAAGGCATTCTTCATGTATTCCTCCTAAGGAATTGCTCAGGATACTGAGCCCCACACGGGACACAGTAAACTATCCTGATGTTTATAGGAATGAAACAAGAAGTAACAGTGCCAACAGACCTGCAAAGCCTCCGTCTAGGAAAGCTCCTACAAGGTCTATGATTCCGCCAACAGGATCAAATCCGGTTGGGTAGATGATGTTTGCAAATACAAACAGAACTACAAGCCCTTTAACTAGGCTTACAACTCCACCTACTACACTGTTTACGGTTGAACTGACATCAGCCATGTGTTCCTCCTTGGTTGTTTAATGTGAAACAGGGACAGCTATCCCATCCCCGTTCTTTACTATTATGGTATGTATTATGATGGTATGTGGTTTGTTCATCATTGGGTTATTGTTACCCTTTGCACAAATTTAAGGACTTTTTTTAAAAAATCAATATTTTTCTTGTAATGCTAATATTTGACTAAATTTTGGATTCCATAAGCATTATTATCGTCGAGAACCGGATATCTGACAATCATTTATTTGAATTTCTCGCACCTTTAATAACACTATAAATCACTTGATAGCGTACCAACAAATAGCTATTAATAAACCTATCTAAAATGGGTACCAAAATCCCAATAATGGGGTTGAAAAACAGATAGCCTTTCATGGTATTAATCCAATCGCCTCCTAACTGTTTTTTGTACTTCGGAAAAGCATTTATCAGACGAGGAAAATTGGTTTCTCCATAATATTCCATTGTTTGTAAAAAATCCTTTAAACTACGCTGGTGGTGATGCTCGCTGAATGCGTTTGCAGAGGTCCTCAATCCATTGGGAAAGGATTCCCAAATGCGAATTGCGAGTTCAGTATCTTCACCTCCATAAGAGACGTAATCCTCGTTAAATAACCCAACTTTTTCAATAACAAATCTTCTCAAGGCCGTATTGTTGAAGAGAAACCATTGAAAACCCAAAATGGCTTCTTTGGAAAATTGACGTGCGCCACGGATCGACGAATAAAAATAATGATCAAGTTTATTGGGTTTTACATCAGCGGGCAAGCGGCAATCTCCAACAACGCCAACGATAGATTTATCTTCAAAACGATTGCGGAATATTTCCAACCACGTTGATCCAACTGTCATATCACTATCAAGGAAACAAAGAATTGAACCATTAGATACGCTAATCCCTGTATTTCTTGCTACAGAAAGTCCGCGATTATTTTCTAAGGATTGAATCAAAACATTCGGATGATTTGCAAATTCCATAATCTTAGAGCTGGTACTATCTGTTGACCCGTCATCCACCAATATCACTTCAAATGTCTCTTTATCAATGGATTGGTTTAAGACACTTTTGATGCATGGCTCTATTGTATTTTGAACATTGTAGCAGGGAATTATAATAGAAAAAGTGACTTTTCTCATTTGATCCACCCTTGTTCTTCATAAAAGGTATAAAGCATATCCGTGGTTTTAAATAAGTCGTGGTGATTAATAACCCAATCCTGTCCATGTTTTTTATGATCCATTATTTTTTGAGGATTTTGAAGTAATCCTTTTAGCGTAGTATAAAGTGAGTCACCCGTAACATTGACGAATGGATGGTCTGGAATAAAATCCACATATTCCGGAACAAGCTCGGTAACGCAGCAAAGCCCCATTGACAATCCCTCTACAGAGTTCATACCATAACCCCAGCCTCCCCTGTTGTGGACCTGATCAATCAATATATCACAGTTTTGTTTTTCCTTCAGCACTGTTTCATTTGGAAGATTTTCCAACAAAATAAATTCAATACCTTCTTCCTTTTCGAGTTGCCTGCAAATGGGGATAATAGTCTCGCTACCTTTGTAATATCGATTTGTTGGAGCATGGCATATTTTTATTGGTTCATTAATCTCAAGCGTGGGATAAAACTTGGCCGTATCAAATGGAAGATAAAGATAGTGAATATCCGGATGTTTTTTCAACAAATCTAATTCGCTTGTTAGGTTGAGTTTGCTCATTTTATCAATGGGGGATATAACGCCCCGAGTCCTTAAATCTTGCCCGTGGTACGTACAAACGATTGGAATGCCTTTTTCCGATATTTTTTTTACAAATCGCCCATCTCGATAAAACTCCAATCCCCATTCAAGATGAACAATGTCAAAATCAAGAAGATTAAACTTCGCAATGGCGGGTTCTACCCAAAAATGCCAAAGCCAATCTCTAAATTTGAAATAAAGTTTTTCCATCTTAGAATTTGGCGACCATTCGGGAGGATATCCAATTTTCTCTTCGTAATCTCCGGCGTCACCACGAACTTTTTTATAATACTGATGCCTTCCCTCCATATACCATTTATTCGCTGCAACTAAAGGCAAGTTTAAACAAATACCGGGGTCATACTCGCCTCTAGTGGGATATAGCGTTACGAAAGTGCATTCGTTTCCTCGAGATTCGTGTGCTCGTTTCCACAAATTTAATGTGCCAACTGTATTTTCTGGAGCGATGTATAATATTTTCATTTTTAATTATTGTTTTCCAAGAAACAATGTGCAGAGTTCAATTAGAGCGTGTAAAATTAGATAATATGTTTGGAAAACTATACCAGAAGATCGCGATTTTTTTTGCGCCCATTAAACTATTTTTTTCAACGAAGCAGTTTTTTGGTTTTTTTCCGATAATAATATCCAATGTATTATTTGTGTCCGAAATAGTTGATTTGGTCGGTTACAATGCTTTGCGGGTTGTCTTTTCAATTGTTGCCTTTTCAAATTGCTGCTTGTTACTACTTGTGCTTGTTCAAAATTACGGGTTGCGTATTTTAGGAATTGCTATTTATATCCTGTTACTCTGGTCTAATGTATTGCATTTCAGGTATTTTGGTTCCACAATACAATTAGGCTCTCTACTGAATTTTGAGTTTCTGCCTTACTTGGGTTCTCAAATTCAATTGTTAATGCAATGGTCTGATTATATTTATTTACTAACATTTATTGTAAGTGCGGTTTGTTTCAGTGACACTGGGAAACTATCTAAAAAAAATCGAATCCCCACAATCATTTTATTCACAACTATTTGGCTAGGACTTCAGATATTTCAGTATTTTGCTGAAACGCAAAGCCCGCTTAACTCTGCCCGAAAATTCAATGAACCATACACACGCTGGGATATCTATAAAGAAATTCGGTTTGAAAGCCGAAATCATTCCGGAAGTATCTTACAGTTTGGATTTTTATGGACATATGCGATGGATTTTTATCGATTAAACAATTATAGAGATTCTGGAAAAATAATATCAAAAGAAAATTTCCTGATTGATATTCCTAAAAATAGTCGAAGAAACATTGTTGTTATCCAAGTTGAATCTCTTGATAAACGTGTAATTAATCACGCTGTTAATGGCAAGCTGGTCATGCCCTTTATGTCTCGTTTAACAAAGCAGTCATTTTATTTTTCTAAGGTATTTGCACAACATTCAAGCGCTGGCGGGACATCCGATGCTGAGCTCTGTCTGCTTACTTCACAATATCCTCTTGGATTTAAAGGTGCTTTCTTTGCCAATAATTTAGAAAAACTTCCTTCCATCCCGACTATCTTAAACAGAAATGATTATGTTACATTAGCTTTCCACGGCAATTCGGGCGCATATTTTAACCGCAAACAAGGATTCCTGAAATTGGGATTTCAGAAAACTTTCTTTAAAAATGATTTCGTGATTAATGACCCAGATAAGTGGCATGCATTAAAAGATTTAGATTTTTTGCGCCAAGTTCAACAAACACTTACCGCAACTAAATCCCCTTATTTTGCCTACATTCTTACTCTAACCAGTCACACACCATTTGATCTCATTGCTGAAAAAGATTATGTAAGTGACTTTCAATTAGAAGATAGGGTCGTGCAAAATTATTTTAATTCCATGGCCTATGTGGATAAAGCATTGGAAGAATTCATATCTACTATTCAAAAAATGGATCCAAATACGCTTATCGTTCTTTTTGGTGATCATTGCGCGAATATCCATGAAGCGGAATATAAATCCTACAAATTCAAAGGACTGGAGCCGATCCCCCTAATTATAATAGACCAGAGAATAGAAAATAAAAAAGATATTTTGACTGCGGGCTCTACCCTTGATATTGGCCCCACCTTATTTGATTACCTTGGAATTCAGGATCCAGAATTCTGGCAGGGGAAATCATTGCTCAATGAAAACAATAGCGAAAACACTTTCATTTTTGGTTCCCCTTATTATTTTGACAACGAGGGTAAACAGAGAAAATTAGCAGATCATAACGTTGATACTGAAGCATTATACAGAATTCGGGAATACGTCTGGTGAGTGGGCATTATATATTTTGAATCAACGATGTGTAAACATCGAATAACTGGGTTTCCTGTGCTTCCCAATGAAATTTTTCAAGGAAGGCTTTGTAACCATTTTCACTATATAATTCATATTGATCCTCATTTTCAAATAGTTGAATAATTCCTTTTGCCAAAGCTTCATAGGAATCTACTTCTACACAAATTCCGCAATTTATGCTATCAATGTATTTTCTTGATGGTGGAAGATCAAACGATAGGATTGGCAATTTGCACGCGCTGAATTCAAACATCTTAATCACAATGTTATTCCGGAATTTGTCAATATTGTAAAAAGGCAAAAGCCCAATCGCACTTTGAGAAATCCGTTGGGGGATTTCTGTATGCGAAATCGGCGCAGAAATATTTACATTTTGCGATAAATCATATTCTTTTACAATTTTATGAACTTGCTCTTCTTCCTCAGGATAAGAAAAGTGCCCTACCAAATCAAGAGATGCATCAGGATATTTTTCTACAACCAGATTTATCGCATCAATCATTAAAAACAATCCTCTTTCTTTGCGCAATTGGCCGTGATGCACACAGGATAAAGGTCGGCGATTTATTGCGCTGTCGTCCATGATGAAAATATCTTTATTGGGATAATTATAAATTAGAGCACAAGAACCTTTAGCTTGATAATAATCATATAGCCAATCATCGCTGGCAATGAAAAAATCTACATGAGGCAAAAACCAATTTTCCAACTGACGAATACCCAAACCCAATATTTGCGGAATAGGAATTGGCTTTCTTGAAAATTCCCGGTACAAAGCACTCCAATCTTCCGCTGGGTCATAAATAATTTTTACACTATTGTCAGATTTGTATTTAACAGCGGGTGGCAATAAAAGCGGTTCGGTTACTTGAATGATGTCGGGTTTAATACTTTTTAGTTGATTAAAAATCCACGCGGAGTCTTTGGTTTGATCTTCGCGGTTTTTCCCAATAATGTTAACATCGTTAATCGTTTCTTTTTGAATGCGGGGATTTATAATTGAAATATTTGCAACCTTATTAATTGACCGGGCAAGCTTATAATAAATACGATCATCGTAAGGATTAGGATTAGTCGTTAATAAGCAAATGTTCATTTTTTCAAACCTATTCGCGATTGTAAAAACTGTTTTTCATCTTGCGTGAAAAATCCAGAAACCCATAATAATACAGGAAATAATCCGAGATTTAGTAAACCGATCTGCCACGTTTCCCCGGTTCCCATCCAGCTGAAGAAAAGAACGCTGCCAACAAGAACAATCCGTAGCAATCTTTTCCATTCCCAGTAGAGCGGGTAGAACCGCACGACCACCAAATACTGAAGAACAACCATCGTAAAATATCCTGCGAGCGTTGCAACAGCTGCAGATTTATATCCATACTTTGGTATCAATATCAGGTTAATTATAATGTTGATGACAGCCGCACAACCATTTAAAACCGGTATCCATTTATTTTTCTTTTTTATATAAATCCCAGGTAGCTGCACCAAAAACGCTCCCAAAAAAATATAAGCGAGCAATATGATCGGAACAATACTGAGACCGTCCCAATAAATCGGGCTTATAATCGGTTTCCCATAAATTGGAATGCGAACCAAATATTCTATAAAAAAGGATAAAAACAGAAACAGAAAAGTAGTAACCAAAATTAAATATGTTCCTGCGCGAGCAAATAATTTAGGAGCATCTTCTTTGTCTGCTTGGCTCAAATAATATGGTTGCCAAGCAAATTTAAATGCCATCACAATAATGAGCATAAAAATCCCTAGGCGATAACTGGCGCTATATAAACCAACAGCATTTTCATTAACTAACCATTTTATCATATATCTGTCTATCAGTTCATTCAGAATACTGGCCAATCCCGATGGAATATATGGCAGGGCAAAAATGAACAATTCATTCCACCATTTTTTATGAAAATGAAACTCTAGAGATTTTATAATTGTAGGTAAAACAAAAACAAAAACTGCCGCTGATGCAATTAGATTGCTGATCAAAATAAATTGAAGATCTAAGTGCAAGATGCCAATCCACCAAACATTTAAACCAAGAACAATTAATACATGGATCAATTCTACTGAAACAAATTTGAACGGTTTGTTTTCTAATCGAAAAAGTACTTTGGGTAAGGAAATCAGAGTATCAAAGGCAAGAATACCAACCGAGAGCTGAATTAATTTTACATATTCAACTCCCACAGTAATGCTTGCGATCGAAGTTCTGAAAAAATAAAGGGTGAATCCCAACACTGAAGTTGTGAAAAGAAGCCAGATAAAGCTGGTAGAAAATATTGATTTTTTATGATCATTATATTTTTCCATCCCCCGAAACCGCATAAATGCGACATCCATTCCATGAGTAAAAATGATATTGGTAAAGGCAATAAAAGCATACACAAGTGAGACAACGCCGAATTCTTCAGGCGATAACCGGTGTGTGTAAAGCGGCAATAATAAAAAATTTATAAACCGAGTAAAGAAATGCCCAAACCCGTAAACAATTGACTGTTTGCCTAATTTAAGTAAAGATGACATATCAATGATTAATTGAAACTACAAACGAATTGCAAGCGTATCTCGGAAGACGCCGCTGGCGCCAAAATTTTCCTTAAATCGGGCCAATCCTCTGTTGGGCGCTCCGTTCACAGTAAATGTGCCAAAATCAAAAGTAGTAATACCGTTATTAATCGCCCATTTAAAAATGGAAAAAAATAACAAATTAATAGGCCTATGCTCTTGAAAAGATTCATCATGACAAATATAAAACGCAAGGGCGACATTCTTCTTTACAAGGAAATTGACCACGCCCGCGATCATATCATTGCCCAAGTATGCGCCGAATAAAACAATTTTGTCAGGGAAAAATTCTGCGAGCACCTTTAATTCTTTAAGTGAATGGGTCGGTGAAACATTATGTCTAATGCTCAGATTTTTTTCAAGAATGCCGTAAAAAATATCCCAATCGTTGCTTGGTCTAATTTTAACACCTGATTTTTCAGCCTTCCGAACCGCAGTGCGGTGGGTCGGTTTGAACTTTTTTAATATCAATTCTTCTGATGATTCTAATTCAAGAATGCTGGTCACATTCCTTTGATCATATTCAAATCCTTTTGACAGGAGACAAAAATTCATGTACTCAGATGGACTCTCAAGGTAAATCATGGGAGGAGGTGTGAGTCGAATACCATCAAATCCAGTCGATTTTGCATACTCAATTAATGTATCGGTAATTTCTTCAGCATCAGAAAATGTTAATCCGCTTTGAACAATCAACGATCCAAAGGATGCCCCAGGGTGTGAATGAAGAAATCTGCCAGAATCGTTAATAACTTCGGCAGCGGGAAATAACGCTATTGGAATTCCCTTTTTCAAAAGAATCAGGCTATGATCCTTGAATCGTCCAGATGGATGATAGCTTAAAAACTTTCGCGTATGGAACAAAGTTCCGTTATTGGACTGGGATATAAAATTATCCCACGACTTTGCGTCCTTCTCGTTATAGGGTTTGATATTCATCAATTTATTCGAAATGAAACTAATAATGCCGAGGGTTAGTTCCATAGATAAACAGTTGTTTCAATCTAACTTGTATCTCGGGAACAGTCCCATTAATTTGATATCCTAGCTTTAAGGCAAACAATGGCAGAAATCCTTATACAAAACGTTATAGCAAGATCTATCCTTGATTCTCGAGGAAATCCGACAGTGGAAGTGGATGTCATTTTATCTGACGGAACTCTGGGACGCGCTGCGGTTCCATCCGGTGCATCTACCGGGACCTACGAAGCTGTAGAAATACGGGATAAAAATCCAAAAAAATACTTAGGGGAAAGTGTTGATATTGCTATACAAAATGTCATATCCCATTTATCGCCTGCTGTTATTGGACTCGATCCTAATAACCAATCGAAGCTAGATAAAGCATTAATTGATGCTGACGGTACAGACAATAAATCAAATTTAGGTGCAAATTCAATTTTAGGTGTTTCGATTGCAGCCGCAAAAGCATCCGCTACGAGCAAGGGTATTCCTCTTTACAAACATTTATCAAGCGGTTTAAATCCTCTCCTTCCCATTCCAATGATGAATATCCTTAACGGTGGAACCCACGCCGACAACAATGTAGACATACAGGAGTTCATGGTGTTCCCCGTAGAAGCCCATTCATTTTCAGAGGCGCTACAAATGGGCACAGAAACATTCCATCATTTGAAATCCGTCTTAAAAAAGCGCGGGTTAAATACGTCGGTGGGAGACGAAGGTGGCTTTGCACCTAACTTGCGTTCTAACGAGGAAGCTGTGGAAATCATTTTAGAAGCGACTGAGCAGGCAGGGCATTCTCAATTGCCGCTCGCTTTGGATGTTGCGGCTAATGA
Organism: Candidatus Neomarinimicrobiota bacterium; assembly: GCA_018651745.1. Taxonomy (NCBI): domain Bacteria; kingdom Pseudomonadati; phylum Fidelibacterota; species Fidelibacterota bacterium. The sequence continues at coordinate 53,904 of JABIDL010000022.1, forward strand.
AATATATGAAGATGGAAAATATCAGCTCAGATCTGAAAATAAGTCGTTATCCTCAGAAGAAATGGTGGTTTATTTAAGTGATTTAGTAAACCAATATCCTATCATTTCAATAGAAGATGGGTTGAACGAGGATGATTGGGGCGGCTGGAAATTGCTAACGGAAGAGCTCGGTGGAAAAATCCAAATAATTGGAGACGACCTCACCGTAACCAATCCTAAACGACTTGACCGGGCCATTAACGAAAATTCAATGAATGGAATCTTAATAAAATTGAATCAAATTGGAACACTTACCGAAACTTTGGCAGTCATTGAACAAGCCAAAAATGCAGGTTATAGCGCCGTTATTTCTCACCGATCCGGCGAGACCGAAGATACAACTATTGCCGATGTTGCCGTAGCAACCGCTGTCGGACAAATTAAAACGGGATCGGCGTCAAGAACAGATAGAACTGCAAAATACAATCAATTGATTCGGATTGAAGAAGAACTTGGTAGTGACGCTATTTTCGCCGGTATGAATGTGTTGGGAAAGTCATGAGGAGGCGACAAAAAATAAGAACGGCGAACAGAAATAAATCATCCGCAAATTTGCAAAGAAAAATCATTCGGGCTTTTCTAATCCTTGGCGGCGTAGCGCTTTTAATAATTTTTATTTTCGGGGACCATGGCGTTCTGCAACTTTACCAATTACGCAATGAACGCGCAGAAACTCAAGAACAGATTAATTCACTTCGGAATCAAAGAATTAAATTAGAAAGTGAAAAACACAGGCTGGAAACTGATTATGATTATATTGAACAACTAGCCCGTGAAAAATTCAGAATGGCGAAAAAAGGTGAAAAAGTATTTAAAGTAATCGAGAAAGATTCAGGATCTTAAAACCCAAGAGAGAAATACACTCGATCGCCACCCATTTTCCCGGTACACATTAATTCAACCCCTTTTGGTTTTGATTTAAAATCATAAATCAATTCTGCCATCACAGATTTTTTGGGCCCGATAATTGCAAGGTCTTGATGTTTACCCTCAAATGGATTTAACTCGCCTTTCCTTTCTCCGGACTCTTTTAATTTTATGAGAGCCATCGCCGAAAAATCTAAATCCTTAGATTGGTGAGTATTGGTAATTTTTAGCTTTAACTTAATGCGTTTCCCATTTTTATCGGCACTTATTAGTTTATATTTTGCATTATCTGCGGACTGTTCTTCTCCGATTGCTAGCGCTACCCGCCCTTCCTCTAGATATTCAATAGGGATATAAAATTCTAATGTTGCTTTTACAAATTTCCCCGATCTGTCTTTCTTTAGTTTTATAATTTTTGTTCCGGGATAAATTTGCCCAACTGCAGATTTTTTATTTACTCTTGGGTTTGGATAAACGCCTGTTTTTTTAATTACTTCTGTTTCCTGCCCTTGAATCATCCAAAAGGAAGCTGTAAAACAGAGGATAGTTTTTTTCCAAAACATATCTTATAGCGTAAGTGTATTTGTTTTTATAAAAGCATCAAGATATATCTCAACGCGTCTGTTTTTTGCCCTCGCATCTAACAGTTCTCCATTTGCTTTCCCCATACCGTTAATATCCACAGCAGGCCGAAATTCGCCATACCCCATTGCTGAAAATTTACTTTCTTCTATACGTGAAAAGTCGGATAACAATTTTACAATATTCAAAGCTCTGGATGTGGAAAGATCCCAATTGGATTTAAATTTTGCACGGGCGGGTAGCGACAAATCGTCCGTATGCCCCTCACATCGTATTTCTACATTCAGGTAGCCTCCGCGTTTTTCAATAGCAGATAAAAGATTTACGTATTTATCATCATCGTAAACATTTAACACTTTTGATACACGAATAATTCCGCCTATCTGCCTTAGCAAAGGATAGACAATCGGCTGCACTTCAGCATCCATAGATTGAAAAAGTTTGCCACTAGCCATGGTGATTTTGACTCCTTTTGTTACTCTATCAACTGACACATAAGATGATTCCACATTTTCTTTGAGTTGAATATATGTTTCGTCTAATAACATATTTATAACTCTATCAATGTGTTTTTCAGCATCGTTAAGGATAACGAGTAATAAAATGAAGAATGTTAATAACAGCGTAACAAGATCAGCATATGTTATCGCCCATGAAGTGCTTTGAGCCTTGGCCTCTTTTGCCGTGGTACCGTAATCGCCGGAGCTCATTTATCAATCCTCATCTTGTCGTATAGATCTAGGAACAAACGTCATAAGTTTTTCACGCATTAGAATGGGGTGTTCTTTGGCATGAATACTTATAATTCCTTCAACAACAATATTTTTAAGCATTATTTCTTCTTGAGATTTACGTGTCAGTTTTCCACCAATCGGCAAAAAAAGAAGATTTGCAAGAAGCACTCCATAAAAAGTTGTAATGAGTGCTAGCCCCATTCCACCTAGAAGTTCTGCAAATTTTTGAGCGACATCAAAATTCATACTGTCCACCTCACCGGAACCTCCAAAATTATTCATCATCACAATAAGTCCCATTACAGTCCCCAACATTCCAAACGCTGGCGCATACGCTCCCATGTAGAAAAATATTTCCTGTCCCATGCCGTGACGTTGTTGAATGTTATTCATTTCCAGGTTTAAGTAATTCCTTAATCGGCCCGGATCGCGTTCGTTAATGGCAAGCTCAATCCCGCTCTTTAAAAAATGATCCTCAATTGTTGGTAAATCCGCTTCCAAAGAAAGAACACCATTTTTCCGTGCTTTTTCTCCTTTTTCAACTAATTCGGTAATTGTACCAAGATAATCATGATTATCAGCTATGAAAACATTCTTGAATACTTTAAACAGCCCCAAAACATTTTTTAGTGGATAATTAACGAGAGTGGCTGCAAGGGTTCCACCCAATACTATTAATATCGAATTTCCATTGAAAAACCAGTAGAGATCTCCACCTCCACGAAGCACACCAACCACAATGATGGCTATACCTGATAAAAGTCCTATTGCTGTCCCAAAATCCATTTTCGCTCCAAACTAATCATGTTTTGAATTATTTACGTTATGATATTGCAGAAGAGTCGGGCAAGATATCAATCTTTTTTCTCTTCCTCGGATAAGAGTTGGCTAATTTCTTGCAGTCTTTCTTTTTCGTAGTCGCCGAGGCCCTGATACCCAGATTGATTCATTTTATCAAGGATTTGGTTCATTTCTTGTTTTAACATGGTTCGGCGCTGTTCTTTTCGTTCCTCTACTTGAGATTTAATATTGACTACTTTTCGCCTAAAGTTAATAGACAATCCTTTCCAATAGTGTGAATATTTTAAATATATATATCCAATAGCCATTCCGGACAAATGGGCTAAATGACTAATATTTGATGTGGCTGTCATTGAAGATAGGAACGCAACTACTCCCAAAAATATTACAAGCCATTTCACTTTTACAGGAATAATAAAATATAAAAGAACGGTGCGGTTGGGAAACATGAGTCCGTAAGCAAGCAATACACCATATACCGCACCACTCGCGCCAATAAGGATTATTGCGGAGTTTCCTGCGTTTACTAATAACCAAATCAATCCTGATCCAACTCCCGTAAGAAAATAATATTTGAGAAATTCCGACCGCCCCCAGATATTTTCCATTTCTGACCCAAACATCCATAAAACAAACATATTGATAGCCACATGCATAAATCCACCATGAATAAACATGTAGGTAATCGGTTGCCAGATTTTTGGCCAAACGGTGCCGGGGGATAATCCAAATATTGTACTTAAGTCAATTTGATTTTGACCAAACGTAGATAGTGCCCACAATCCCAGATTAATTGCAATCAAGGTTTTAATTGCATCTGTAAACATTCGTGGTCGATGCGGAATATTCCCATGTTCAGATTGAAATTGATATCTCATTGGGCAAGTAAGGTTAGTGATTTTTTTAGTTTATTTTTGTTAAGGGGATTCAATAAAGGCGTCATTGCGCTTGGTGAAGCCTCCGGAACATTAAGCTGAGGCATCGTGAAAAGTTCTACGCTAATACCTAGTTTTTCCTTGGACATGAGCGCTCCATATAGCGTACTCACAAAAAAATCTCTCGGTAAAAAACCTGAAATATTGTCAATGCCGTATTCAATGAGCCCATCACGAATAATGGTTGCGCAACTGCGATTCCAAAACTTGAAGTCCCTATATTTTTCTGGATGCTTCGGGTCAGTTGGGGTAGAATGTATGGTTTTAAGTTCGCGATGGTAAATGCCTGCTAATTTATCTGTATCTATTCCGGTAAGTCTCAATACATGAATCGTTCGCATGAAGTTCCTACCAAATTTATCATAATAATCTCGACCATCCACATCCAACTCAAACATTCCACTTTCGGGAGAGGGAGCAAATTCTCCCAAGGCAGGGCGATAAAAATATTCCTCACTAGTGATAACTTCATTTTCATTTAACAAGTGCGAAAAGTTAAATATTTCGCCATTCACGCTTATGGCATTATGACCAAAGGTTGATGTCCGATATTTAACCAACCGTTCATTATAATATAAATCAACTACCGGATTAGCGGGGTCGGGGTCGTCCGGCCACATAATGATAATAGGCTCTTCGCGCATATAATCTTTTTGCGAAAGTTCGCGAGCGAAAACCCGCTTATCTTTCCAATGAGATAAATATCCATCCCATATTATCCTGTCTTTATAGTATTTTTCTCCATCTGACCCTTCCACAAATGTTTCAGAATCCGAATGGCGTAAAATACCCCTAATGGTTTTCTCACTCATTTTATTGGACTATTTGTCTCATCACTTTGATTGCATTTAGTTCTCCCAAACCGTCAAAGTGAATCCGAAAATGGGTAGTGAGGTAGTTACTTATCGCTTTGCGATCGCTTGCCGGGATTTTGAAAGATTCAATTTCTTTGACAAATGAACTCTCCGAAATTCGGGTGGTCTGTAAATAGGTTAATATATTCATAGCATTGTCTGATTTTACCAAACCTGAAGAAGTAGATATAATAAACTTATCTGCTTTAAGATCCGGTTTGAAACCCAAAATTTCCAGCAACTTTAATTGATAATACCAAAACACCATATTCAACCTGATTGGTTGTGTGTCCACCAATCTAAGAACGTGAATCATTTCTTCAAATAAATCTATGTGAGGATCTTCTCCAGTGAGTGTTTTATCAGTTATTTCGAGTATAGCCATTCCATAAGATATTTTTTTCATATCATCCTGAATCATCGACCATCTCTCACGGAACCCTATTTTAGACATGGTATGCAAATCTCTGTTAGGCTTATGATAAAACATCAAATCTAGATAAGACAACGGCTGAAGATGGGCAGAAGATGTTGACTTTTTTCTGCGCGCACCTCGAGCAATAATACTGATCTTCCCATAGTCCTTTGTAAAACATCTGGCAATGATGCTGGTATCACCATAGGGAAATCGTTTTAAGACAACAGCCGGCGTGGAAACAATCATGCGCGGGCTTTATCCGACGCTATCCAATTAGAATTAATTGCTAATATGCCTTTGCAAAAACAACTTCATGTTTTGCCGGTTCCCCGGAATAAATACAATTCAATCCCTTTGGATTACTATCAATAGGAATACAGCGAATTGTAGCTTTGGTTTCGGTTTTTATGGCCATTTCTGTTTCTTCGGTGCCATCCCATCCACATCTTACAAAACCACCGCTATCTTTAATAAAGGATTTAAATTCATCATATGAATTAATTTTTTGTGTGTTTTCATTTCGGAAAGATAGAGCCTGCTGATATAAACCATTTTGAATTTCATCAAGAAGCTGAGAAATGGTCGCTAAAATAATTTCTGATTTAATGGATGTTTTATCTCCGGTATCTCGCCGAGCTAATACAACCGTGCCGCCTGCAACATCTCTTGGACCAACTTCCAGCCGAAGTGGGACACCTTTCATTTCCCAATCGTTAAATTTAAACCCCGGGCTTTCTTCTCTATTATCAACTTCCACCCGAACACCACATTTTAATAGCGTTGCAACGATAGGTTTAATAAAGGTACCCACAGTCGTTTTATCTTGATCTGTTTTTCCAATCGGAATAACAATGACCTGAACAGGTGCAATTTTTGGCGGAAGTCGAAGCCCCTTATCGTCACCATGTGCCATAATAATTGCGCCAATTAATCTAGTACTCACTCCCCAACTTGTTGCATACACAAGCTCTTCTTTATTGTCCTTTGTTTGGAATGTGACACCAAATGCTTTAGCAAAATTTTGTCCCAAGTTATGTGATGTTCCTGCCTGCAATGCGCGCTTATCCCCCATCATTGCTTCTATGCAATACGTTCTATCGGCTCCGGCAAATTTTTCCGATTCAGACTTTATTCCTGTCAACACAGGTAATGCTAAAAAATCTTCCGCAAGTTTTCGGTAAATCTCAAGAATCTTCAGAGTCTCATCCTCCGCTTCTTCTGGGGTAGCGTGGGCAGTATGACCTTCCTGCCATAAAAATTCAGTCGTGCGAAGAAAAAGCCTAGTTCGCATTTCCCACCTTACAATATTCGCCCATTGATTGATTAATATTGGGAGATCGCGGTACGATTGAATCCACTTTTTATACATCGACCAAATTACCGTTTCTGACGTAGGACGAACGATAATCTCTTCTTCTAACTTTGAGTCCGGATCCACAACCAGATCATCATCAATCATTTTCAAACGAGTATGAGTTACCACGGCGCACTCTTTTGCAAACCCTTCGACATGTTCTGCTTCTTGTGCTAAAAATGATTTTGGAATGAAAAGTGGGAAATAGGCGTTTTGATGCCCAGTTTCTGACAACATATTATCTAAAGATTGCTTAATATGCTCCCAAAGAGAAAAACCGTACGGCTTAATAACCATAGTTCCTTTTACGGGACCATAATCTGCAAGCCCGGCTTTAATTACCACATCGGTGTACCATGTGGCATAATCATTACTTTGTGGGGTAACTCCTTTAGACATAAAAAACTTTTTTTTCTTTTGATGATAAGTTCTGAAATTAGTAGGGTTCAATAAACCAATCAAAGGAATTGTACCCTCTTTATTACAATGGGAAAAACACATGAAACTAATATTAATTTTACTTAATCTGATGATGATGTCAGCACAACCTACAATTCTTTTTAAAAATTGCAACATCTACGAAAACCCGGACGTGAAACAAATTTTTGTAAAAGATGGTAAAATAATTTCATTCAATAATAGTGAGGGGTTTGATCCGGATATTGTTTTTGATTTGCAGGGAGGATTTGTATATCCAGGGTTTGCAGATGCCCATTTACATTTAGCCGGGCTCGGTGCATCTTTAGAACAAATAAACCTTGTAGGTACAACAAGTCCAGAGGAAATCTTAACGTTGCTAGACAATCACCTAGTTGATGATGATCATTGGATTTCGGGCCGAGGTTGGGATCAGAATGATTGGATAAATAACGAATTCCCAACCAAAGAAATGTTGGATTCGATCGTACCAAATATTCCGGTTTTCCTACGGAGAATCGATGGTCATGCTGCATGGGTCAATTCTAAGGCGCTAGAGATTGCCGGGATTACAAACGAAACACTTAGTCCAAAAGGCGGGCGAATTCTAAAAAACAACCGTGGAAATCCAACAGGGATTTTCATTGACAACGCAATAGATCTTATTTCTTCACATATTCCAAAAGATGATATCAATGATAAAAAAAGGCAAATTATAAAATCACAAGATTTTCTCATTAGCCTAGGAATTACTTCAGTTCATGAACCTGGAGTAAGCGCCTCAGTTATCGAAGCTTTAAAGCAACTGCGGGATGAAAAATTAATGAAAATTAGAGTTTATGCTATGCTGGATGATAATCCAAAAGTGGTCAATCCATTCCTGCAATCCGGCCCTGAAATTTGTAATTTTCTTCAATTCAGATCCATAAAAATTTATTTCGATGGAGCGCTCGGATCACGAGGTGCTGCATTAATTGAACCTTATTCAGATGATGGGTTAAACAGAGGATTATTTCTAACTGATCCGGATTCCATTAGGACGAAAGTAGCACAATTTAACGCAGCTGGATTTCAGGCAAATATCCACTGTATTGGAGATCGAGCAAACCGGGAAGCTTTAGATATTTTTGAGATCAATGGAACGCCAGAATTGCGAAACAGAATTGAGCATGCACAGATTATTCACCCTGACGACATTCCCCGTTTCAGGCGCCTTGGGGTAATTCCATCTATGCAACCAACACATTGCACCAGTGACATGCCTTGGGCCGAACTGAGACTTGGACCTCATCGGTTAAAGGGTGCGTATGCTTGGCAGTCTTTGATACAGGCAGGGTCTATGGTCCCCGCAGGATCAGATGCTCCGGTTGAACATCCGGATCCTCTTGCTGGAATTTATGCGGCTATCTCACGACAGAATAAGTATGGCGAACCAAAATCTGGATGGATTCCGAAAGAGCGGATGACTATAAAACAGGCTATTTCAGCATTTACTGAGTGGCCCGCTTATGCATCTTTTCAAGAAAATAGTTTGGGGAAAATAGAAGCAGGGTTTTTTGCTGATTTTACCGTACTGTCTCAACCGATTGAATCATTAAATAGTACCGAAATTTTATCAACAGATGTTTTATTTACAATTGTGAGCGGAACGATTGTTTACACAAAACCTTAATAAAGGATAATACCATGCTTATAAAGAAATACATACCAAGAATTGCAGTAATATTTATGTTGTTCCATTTGGGTATGGCGGAAGATACTGTTTTGCAATTTCTGGATGGAAAATCCGAAAAATATGCGGCAATGTCCTATACAATCTGGAGTTGGGCTGAGGTTGGATATCAGGAAGAGAAAACAACGGAGCTCATGCAAGCCCATCTACGCGATGAAGGATTTTCAATAAACGCTGGTGTAGCAGATATCCCAACAGCTTTTATTGCCAGCTACGGTACCGGAAAACCGGTCATCGCCATTTTAGCCGAAATGGATGCGCTACCTGGATTGTCGCAATCGGCACAGCCAGAGAGGTTACCCATAAAAGAAGAAATGCCGGGACATGCCTGCGGACACCATTTGTTCGGAACCGGATCTATAGCCGCTGCTGTAGCAGTAAAAAACTGGATGGATGTAACTGGTGCAAGCGGAACCGTTCGGCTGTACGGCACACCTGCAGAGGAGGGCGGGTCGGGGAAAGTGTATATGGTTCGCGCTGGGTTGTTTAACGACGTCGATGCTGTTTTACACTGGCATCCATCCGACCGTAATGATGCAAGTCCCTCATCTTCTTTGGCTAACAAATCTGCAAAATTTCGCTTTAAAGGTCGAGCGGCTCATGCTGCGGGCGCGCCGGAAATGGGAAGATCAGCTTTGGACGCCGTTGAAAGTATGAACTATATGGTGAACCTCATGCGGGAACATTTACCGGAACCTGCGCGGATTCATTATATTATTACCAAAGGCGGAGATGCCCCTAACATCGTCCCCGAAAATGCTGAAGTATATTATTATGTGAGGCACCCACAAGTGGAAGAAATGGAAAAGATTTGGGACAGAGTCATTAAAACAGCAGAAGCAGCGGCAATCGGGACTGAAACTTCCCTTCAATACGAAGTTATGCATGGAAATCGTCCATTACTGCCAAATCACCCTTTAGCCAATGTAGTATTGGAAAAATTAACTCAAGTTGGAGGTGTGTATTATTCTGAAGATGAAACTGCATTTGCTAAATCCATAAGGGCTACTCTTGATAATCCCTGGCGTGAATTGGGAAGTGAAAAAGAGATTCAGCCGTTTGAAGAAAAAACCGGACGGGGATCTACTGATGTTGGTGGAGTATCGTGGGTTGTGCCGACAGCCGGGCTCAGAACGGCAACTTGGGCGCCGGGGACACCAGCACATTCTTGGCAAGCTGTAGCGTGCGGGGGAATGAGCATTGGACATAAAGGAATGATTAATGCAGCGAAGGTGCTCGCACTAAGCGCTGTACACCTCTATCAAAACCCAGCACTCATTCAAGACGCCTGGAAAGATCTTAACGATCGCCGTGGGCCTAATTTTGAATATTATCCTCTGTTAGGCGATCGCGATCCTCCGCTCGATTATAGAAAATGAATGAAAAGGAAATAAAGAGGCTCACGTCTCTTCACATAAAAAAATACAGGGATGAGCATAAGCAATTCCTGATTGAGGGTAAACGGATTATAGCGGAAGCGCTTGAATCCGGCGCGGATATTGTAAAGCTATATTCAGCATCTGAATTGGAAGAATCCATAATTACGGCGGCTAATGATCACAAAATTCCAATTGAAAATGTTGATGAACGCCTAGCTCAAAAAATCTCAAGCACTGTTTCGCCCTCCGGAGTGTTGGCATTGTGCAGCATACCCAAAAAAGACATTTCCTCTATTCAAAAAAATGAAAATTGTATTTATCTTGATTGCGTAAGAGATCCCGGGAATTTGGGAACCATCGCTCGGACGGCCGTATGGTTTGGGGTAAAGCACATTGTGTTATCAGAAACCTGTGCCGATCCGTACAATTCAAAAGTGGTTCGTTCAGGAATGGGTGCACATTTCTATTCCAATTTTTATTCTAAAATTTCTACATCCTGGCTACACCAAAATACAAGAAAGATTTTGGTCGCAGAAATAGGCGGAAAATCCATAAATAAATTCAAATCCATCGCAAAACCTTGGGTTTTAGTAATGGGGAGTGAGCCAAAAGGTGTTTCAGAAGAAATCCTCATTGAAAATTATCAAGCACTTTCAATCCCAAAAGTTGGGTATGGTGAATCTCTAAATGTTGCAATGGCTGCAGGAATTATTTTATCTTCTCTCAATAGAGAAAAAATGTAACTATTTCCTAATTCAGAATGAAACCCTTAACTTCCATGCTTATGACAAAAAAAGAACCAGAAACCCATGAATCAGACCCTTACAGTCAGGCGCGTTTTCAGCGTCATAATCATTTCCATTCTGCTATCCATGTTGATCAGCATCGCGATAGCCGCAGTAGGCACCGTCTACGCAAAAGAGGTTAATCAAAACCTCTTTACATCCCTTTCTCTACTCGTAGGGCAGGGGTTTATGATTGTTCCCATTGCGCTTTTTTTAGTCTTCCGTAAAGATTCTCTAGTAGAACGATTTAGAATACGATCCATTTCTTTTAATACGGGAGTGGCAATAATTTTATTATCAGTGGGGATTATTGTTCTAATCGACGAACTTGATAGGATAGTAAATTCATTATTACCCATGCCCGAAATTTTTGCCGATATGGATGCGCTTTTAAATTTTGATTCTATGGGTTTTGCGATCATTAGCGTTTTTACTATTGTAGCGGTAGCTCCGGTATTAGAAGAAATGATTTTTCGTGGATTTTTACAAAAATTCCTTGAGGAAAAATGGGGAGACCCCACGCGAGCTATTATGGTAACGAGCCTGTTTTTCACCTTGGTCCATATGAATCCGTTTTGGGCAATTCAAATTTACTTGTTGGGAATTGTACTTGGATATCTTGCGTGGAAAACGAGATCAATTCTTCCAGGGATTTTTCTTCACGCCTTAAATAATGGAATAGCTCTCATCTTTTTCGTTGCTAAAGATTCTGTAGATTCGATTTATCTTTGGGGAAAACATGTATCGCCCTTATTCTTATTATTGGCGATAATCATTCTTGTGATTGGTTTTAAACAATTAACTAAAACACCGGGACAGTTGGCATGAGAAAAGAAATATTCGAACACGAAATAAAGCTTTTGAAAAATACTTTTAGGAGGTTGTTAAGAAGGCATGCCAAAGCCAACCTCATTAAACTACTCGAAAAAACTCACCCCGCAGATCTTGCGCTTGTGTTTCGACAATTCAATGAGACTGAACAAAACATATTTTTTGAGTTAATGAGCCCATCCGAACATACCGGTGATTTTTTGTCAGAGTTGGATCAGTCCATTGTATCCCGAATTCTATCAAACGAAACACCTCAACGCATTGCCGAATTTTTGCGGGAAATAAGTCCAAATGAGCAGGTAGATCTATTGGAAGTTTTGGAACAAGATTTATCAGAAGCCACTCTCAATTTGCTTCAGGTTGATGAAAAGGAAGAACTGGTAGAAATAATGGCCTACCCGGATGATAGTGCCGGGAGTTTGATGGCTACGGATGTTTTTATCCTTCACATGGATGTTACAGCAAAAGATGCAATTTCTACCATTCAAGAGCAAGAAGCTGCAGAAATGGTATTTTACCTATATGTTTCTGATGATGACAATCGCCTTGTGGGCGTTGTTTCACTGAGAGATTTGGTGACAACGCCGGGAATTACTTCGTTAAAAAACATCATGTCTAAAAATGTACATATGGTGAGCCCCGATACTGACCAGGAAGAAGTGGCCAGAATTGTATCACAATATAATTATTTAGCTGTCCCTGTGGTTGATGGCGATGGCATTTTGCTTGGAATTGTAACCGTTGATAATATTGTGGATGTTATCCGAGAAGAAGCAACTGAAGACTTTCTCCAAATGGCGGGGGCAGGTAAAGATAGGGAAATACTACTTAAATCATCCTGGGAAAACGCGCGTGCGCGATTACCGTGGCTCTTGGCAAGTTGGATTGGCGGAATTCTAGCAGCTTCTATTATAGTTGCATTTGAAAACGTTTTAGAGTCTGCAATTGCTCTAGCGGCATTTATCCCGGTTATCATTGGTATGGGTGGAAACATTGGAACACAATCGTCTACTATTATTGTTCGCGGGCTTGCTACCGGTCGCGTTGATATTGAAAATATGGCGAAATTGCTTTTCAAAGAAATTCGAGTGGGTCTTATGTTGGGCATTTTATACGGACTAATGCTTGGGTTGTTTGCTATCATTCGATTTATGGATGTATCTCCCACGTTGGGGATTGTTGTTGGGACTAGTATTTGTGTTTCTATGCTCATAGCCACAACCATCGGCGCATTTGTACCATTATTACTTCACAAGCTTGACATTGACCCGGCTGTTGCAACGGGACCATTTGTAACAACAAGTATTGATATTCTTGGAGTGTCTCTTTATTTCTTGATTGCATCTTATTTTTTGGTTCTCTAATGCTTGCTTTACATTTGGTGCTTGTTGGGGGAATGGCACTATATATATTATTTACACTTTATTTTATTACGGGAATAATTAGGTTAAAAAAATATTCCATAACAACTGAGAGATTACCCTCAGTATCGGTAATTGTTGCAGCCCGAAATGAGGAAGAATCACTTCCGGCGCTATTAAATGACCTTTCTCTTCAAGATTATCCGAATGATAAAATTCAGTTCATTATTGCGGACGATAGATCTAATGATGCAACATGGGACATCATCCAAAAACAGAGCATTCAGGACGATAGATATACAGGAGTACGTATCACCGAATTGTCAGCCGAAATGACTCCCAAAAAACATGCGCTGACACAAGCAATTCTGCAGTCTAAAAATGAAATTATTCTTGCAACAGATGCAGATTGCCGTTTACCGGAAGGATGGGTGACCACCATGGTTAATCCCCTTTCGTATGAAGAGGGAATTACGGTTGGATTATCAACCATAGATACTTCGGATGGTACATTTTTCAGCCAATATCAATGGGTTGATTTCATGGGAATTATGTGTGCCAACGCCGGTGTATTGGGTTGGGGGGCCGGGTGGTCGGGATCGGGTCAAAATTTAGGATATAAACGCAAACTCTTTAATAAAATAGGGGGATTTAATCCCGTAGCAGATTTGATATCTGGGGACGATATGTATTTGGTTCAATCCATTTCAAATATTGCGCCTATAACCTTTAATATCGATAAAATGAGTTTTACAAAAACGAAACCGTCTGCAACAATCAAATCTTTCATTCATCAACATATTCGCTGGGCCTCTAATTCCAGAACATCTTTTACATCACGACCAACTTTCTTTTTATTTTTGCTATCAGCTTTTATTACGAATTCTTCAATAGTGGCGGGGTCGTTTTTTACAAATTATTTTCAATGGGTTCTTATGGTCTTAGGGATAAAAATTATATTCGACGGATTGGTTATTTTGTGTGGTGCATACCGTTTTGGGATGAAAGTTCCCGTAGTAGTATTTCTATGCTGGAGCGTATTGCAACCTATTTATATTCCGCTCATGGGAGTACTCGGCTTATGGGGTAAATTTAAGTGGAAACCCGAACCCGCTATAGAGTAGTTTATGGTTGCCTTTTGAATCAGGATATTTTGAAATAATAATCGTATGGAACAGCAAGCAAAACAAAATCCTAAAACAGATTGGTTGTTATTTTTCAAGGCCTATCGGCGACATTTCGTTGTTTGGGCATTGATTGGTATTATCATTTTTGTATCCCTAAAACTAGGGATTGATAAAAAAATAATCGTTTTTGTAACTGTTATTTTAGGTGTTTTTACGCAAGTTTTTGTAGGTCTGGGCGGACTCATTGCTGCCGTGCCGTTGATTGGCCCCATCATCATTAAAGTCCTTACCATTCCTTTCTTTTGGATTGTAAATGCTATCGGTTATTTTGTGGGGGCTGTTGCCATTAAAAAGGGTTATACATCTGAATTCACCAAAACACGCGTTTTAACACTCGCTTTACTGATTGGAATTATCATTGGATATATATTGGGGCACGCAATTCCACTACGATAAAATTATCTGGCGCCAGGGCCTCCATAAGCGCCCATCGTATTCCTTGTTCCATCTACATTATTATACTGTAAATCCGGATGCCCCGCGTTAATGCAAGGTGAGGTAGATTGCAGATGAACATCGGGAAATTCTGATTCAAGACTTATAAATTGGGGATCTGCTGTAATAATACTGTCTCCAGAAATAGATACCGGATTCATTCGTGAATAATCAATCATAACTGAAGAGGTGTCAACCGAAAGAACCTTAAAGTTCCTGGAACCATAAATAATATTATTTAAAAATGTAAACCCATCCTTCAATGCAGATACGGCTACGTTACTACCGCCGCTTACGCCATCTAACACAAATGTATTATTAACCACTTTACCGCTTGAACCCACTATATACAGATTCATATATCCGTACCCAGACATATTGTTATACAATATATTATTGTACATCGACCCTTCTTCTTGCAAAAAAACACCTCCCCCAAATTGCCCTGCATAATTATCCCTAATAATACAATTTCGTACTTGTCCATTTCCTGCGATATATATACCGCCACCATCCTGTCGGGTTGCGGATATATTTATTAATGTAAATCCTTTTAAAACTCCGGTATTGATCCACACTCTTGAAAGAAGAATTGCTGTATCTGTTTCAGAAATCGATGTTACATAAACCGTTTTCCCAACCATAGAAAGAGTATCAGAATACGTACCCGCGCTCACTAAGATTGAATCACCATCATCAATCAATAAAGATTTAAAAGCCATTCCGGGCGTTAGCCATTCACTTGGTACCGAAAGGCTTGTTGTTTTTGGAATTAAGGTTGATCCGTCACCCCAAAGCACATTTCCATCACTATCCATGACTCCCATTCTATAGGTCAAATCTGCATCATCATGGATAAAGTCTTTGTACCCAACTGTTAGCGGATTTTCAATATCTACGACGAAAACCCAATCGCTATCTATCACACTTTGCCTTTCAACTCTGAAATGAGAAAAATTTTCAACAGACATAGGGTCCCAGGACAATTGAACTTCAGCGCTATCTGCAATACGAGAAATGTTATGGGTAATTGCTAATGTAAATACTTCTCCGTCTGATATGGTCGTATTAAAAGGCCATTCGCAGGATAAAAACATAAGTGAAACAATCAAGAATAATGGTTTCTTCATCATTATTTCTCAGGTTTTGCGCTCAATGAAACTTTGAATGAAAGTATAGCTCTATGCGCATCGTAATAATTGAAATTTACATAATCCGGATGCGCTGTATTAACCAAAGAAACTTTATCAGAAAAAAGATTGCGAACAGTATAACTTACTGTTAAATCCACCGGCCAAACATGGCGCTGATAAGATAGGGTTATATTTGTATTGCGGTGACTATCAATCTTCTGGAGGTCAATCCCTCGTATTAAATAACTCTGCCGGCCCTGATACATATAACTCATATTCAATCGAAATTTCCTCCATCTTACATCCATCATAACATTCCCTTGGAGCGATGGTTTATTGGGAAAAACTTCTTCATCGCTTGGGAATAATGTTGTCATGCTTGTTGTCAACTCAAATAACCGGTCCCAAGTTCTTCCCTGCCAGCGAAACTCCATCCCATTAATCCACGCTCTGGTTATATTGGATGGGGCTACAACATTTTTCGTCAAAGGTCTATACACAATTTTATCAAGATAATAATTTCTAAACAGACCAACTCCCAACTTCCATCTACTAATGGGTTTCGTTTTTAGATTGTCCCAAATTAAATCAACATTTAATTCTGAAGTCGTGACATATTCTTTAAGCAACTTCGTATCGCCGATTTCTTCCGCTGGATTTTCTATCCATTGTTGAGTTGTTACCCACAGGAGCTGATCGTTTAATGTGGGAGGGCGATGGTTGGTCCCTTGGTTGAAAAAGATTTCATAATCTAATCCACCGAGCCTTCCTGACAAATAGGCACCAACCCGAAATGTAGAAAGGGAAAAATCGGAATCATTATTATAATTGGTTTGTTCGATATAAAGAGTATCATTGTATTCGTCAATTACTTGATTGTGGGTGTAATGGCTGGAGCTGTTCCTTAACCCAAGTTCCCAACGAATTGTTTCTACTCCTTGGACCGGTTGATGAACAGAGTATCGAAACACGCTTGCCAAACCATTATCCTCTTGTGTCAGAATTCCACTGTCTGCCCATTTCAGTTCTGAATACAAATCGTTTATTGTCTGGTCGGCCTTATATGTCTTTGATTCCCGCTCCCACTGAATTGTCCCGTCAAAATTTTTCCATGAAAATCCCTTCCCAACTTTAATTGATTCAGTAATATCTTCAAGATTTCTACTCAAATTAGAAAAGAAATTATCTTCCCACGTCCAAGTTTTGATCCCGCCTTGGGCATACCATTCTCCCACAAAAGGAATTTCTCCATAAATGGATGCTCGATCCACTACCATTTCATCAGCAGATAAAATGGCACCAGAAGGATATTCAATCGTATTTTTTATTTTCATTCTTTTGGCTGTTGTTTGAATCAAAGAAAAATCCAAGTCCGCACCCACATTATTATAAAAAGCAGTGTGTAGCGTTCTACCATCGTAAAGACGAGATTTTCCTGAAAATCTCCCGGATGCAGATAAGGGACCTGCGCGTAACAAAATAGCGCCTCCTAAATCTTGATCGCTTTTATCGGTGATACCAAACGAGCGACTAATTTGAAAATCGTTTTTATCTGGTTTTTTTGAATGAAGCAATACAACTCCACCAAAATTCCCCGGCCCGAATAAAGTGCTCGCGCCTCCGCGGATAACTTCTACTTGCGCTATTTCGGAAAGATCAACAAATGCCAAGTTTGCTGTGCCATCAACAGCCCTATTCATTTTCACACCGTCCATATAAACAGAAACTTCATTCGCATTGCTACCTCGAATGCTGATATGCTGTTTACCCCAAGATGTAGTCGTTACATTAACCGCTTCCATTTCTTGTAATACTTCCGCTACATCACGTATTCCTCGCTCTTCAATACGGCGTATTGATACTACTTCCACACTACTGGATACATCTCTGTCAGAAGGTTTGCGTGTTCCCATAATGGTAATCATTTCGCCTTTAAGCACTGTGGATTTTAAGCGAATAGAAACAGGAGACTGATCTGAAATTATCCGATTTTCATGGCGATACCCAATATAGGATACATTTAATGTAATGGGAAACGATCCCTCCCATTCAAGGGTAAATGAGCCATCTTCCCCCGATATTGTACCGAATGTAGTTTCTTGAATGATGATATTTGCACCAACCAATGGCCTGTCGGTTTCATCATCAACTACATACCCATTTAACAATTTAATATCCTGAGGAAATGCTATTCCTGTTATCAGAAAAAATCCAATTAGAGCCTGAAAAACAATATTTTTTGCATTTAGAGAATGAATTGAATTAATCATTCCAATAAAATAAGGTGTTTTTCGGGGATAAAATACCCGTTAATTTTCATCTATGAAGGTACTGGTTTTGCAAGGTCCAAATTTTAATTTGATTGGTGTTCGTTCGGCTCAAATCGGAGAACATATCACTTTAAATAAAATAAATAGCGCTCTCAGAAAAGAAGCCAGAGAATTAAAAGCTGAGTTGAAAATTCTTCAGACTGCAAAAGTTGATCGGGCTTTAACTTTTCTACACCGAAATCGGAATTGGGCTGAGGGCATTATCTTAGCGCCGATGGCATGGGCACATTATGAATATTCTATACAAGAGGCACTTGCATTGCTTGCAATACCTTCTATTCAGATTATTTTAAAACCACCGTTCGCTCTATCAGAAACGTCTGAATCTATCTTTGATGCCGTTTGTCTAAAAACAATAACAAAAGAACCGGTTAGTGCTTACTTATCTGCCTTACAATCTTTGTTAAACCAATAAAATCAATGAAACCAGATTCTGATCGAAAACTGATCATTTTTATTTTTGGTGCATTATTTATCAGTTGTTCTGCGCCGACACCGGATCCAGAATCGATTCCACCAGCCGAAACATCATTAACAATACTAAACCAAGGAACGAAGGCTGTCCTCACTATTCCGTATGGTGGTATTATTCCCCATAAGCCTATAAAATTTCTTTCTGCCGGAGCGCCAAAATCTATAATGAATCGCTGGGTTCCTTCGGGAATAGAAGATTCTCTTGCAGCGCTAATCGTTTCAACCGTAATTAAAAAAATTCCAAGCGGAGCATTTCAATATAAACTGTCTGACTTTAGCATCGAAAATGGGAATACAATTATTACATTTGCTATTGATTCAGCGATTATTATAGAGTCAATAAATGGATTATTTACGCGCTATCGCCAACATCAATCAATACCAATTGAACCTCTATTTTCTCATAATGGCAACCCTCCAACGCTAAGAGAAGTGGAGTCAATTTCACTATCGCTTCCGTGCCAAGGTTATCCGGTTCCGAAACAAGCAAATCTTTTGCCGAATGCACCACGAACTTACAGGAACGGTATCCATCGGGGGATTGACTTTTGGGCGGATTGGGGAACCCCAGTACGAGCTGTAGCTAATGGCACCGTAATTCGAGCGGATCATGGTTTTACTGAGGTAACGCCTGATTTCAGGGTAAAACTGCTGAAAATCGCCCATAAAACAGGGCATACACCATCAGATATTTTTAATCACATTCTACTTGGTCGAGCAGTTTTTATTGATCATGGGTTTGACCTTGTTCCGGGCTATAGAGTTATTTCGATTTACGCTCATTTATCCGGTATCAGTAAACCGCTTTATCCCGGTGTTACCGTTGATAAAAATCAATTAATCGGACATTCCGGGAATAGTGGAATAAAGGATGCAACATTGGGCGAAAGAACGGGTGCCCATCTGCACTGGGAATTGATTTTACAAAATGAAGGTGGGGAATATTATCTTGGGCAAGGATTGAATTATAATGAATTATTTCCCTTACTTAACAATATCTTTAATCCCATAGAATAGTAACAATAAAAAAGCCCCCCAAAAACGGGAGGCTTTTTTATTTATCTGTTTAAATCAGATTAACTACAACCATTTGGGTCATTATCATTCCGGGCAGATTGATTTGCCGGCGCAGAAACGTTTGAATTAGCCTTCCCAGCTGGACCTCATTTGAAACTATTTATAAGTAATAATAATATATTTAGCCTTAGGTAATTCATTTAGTCAGTAGTGGCATTATTGAAACAATTGGCTCAACTTAAGGAGCGTAGCGCTTATGAAATGAATACTAACAATACGCTTTTTCAACTCCCGTTAAGAAATTATTCAAGGCAAGCAGGGCCTCTTTTATGGCTGACATTGTTTGGTCTTGTTTTTCTTTTGAATCATTTAGTTCCACAATCAATTTTCGAATCACCTCTCTATGCCAAATATCCGCATGCATGTGTACCGTGAAAAATTTGAGTGTGTTTTCATCGGTAATTCCATAAAACTTTTGAAGCCCCTCCTTTTTGGTTTCAGAAATTTCAGGCTGCATGGATTCATAGCTGTAAAGCGCGGCTAAACCAATATGATATTGGTCAGATTTTGCAAGATTCATGAACGTGGTAACTAGTTTTTCCGTTTCTTCTAATGCAATTGCATGATTAACATCATTCCGACCGTTTCCCATTCCCTCAGCAAACCGCATCCATAATTCCGGATGATTTTCATCTCCCAATTCTTCATCCATGAGATTTTCTAAAATAATTTGTCTGATTCGAATATCATCACAATTAGCATGAATTGCAGAAAGATAGCGCGGAAAAACCGATACATGTTTAAAATATTGTGAAGCGTATTTTTGAATGGCGTTTTTCTCTAATTCGCCCTTACTCCAAGCTTCATAAAAAGAGTGTTTTAATAAATGATTATCTTGAATAATCGAGTCAACCTGTTCGATAAATGAATAGTTTTCCATAATGTATCATCCTTTCGGTTTGGTTTGAATTATTACAAAGATTTTAATGTCAGATTAGATTAATAAAAAAGCACAATATTTTGAAGTTTTTTTTTGAACAGGATATCAGTATAATTATATCAATTCAATCAAAAATAAAAAAGGGACTGTTTCCAGTCCCTTTTTATACCTAACTAATTGAGAGTTAAATCAGAATCCAATCGTTACTTGTAAAACGCTAGAATTGCTAAAATAGCTATTCACAGTCCGCATAGAATAAGCAATACCCATATTCATGTCACCTAGGGGGACATTGAGGCCTGCGCCAAAAGTGGGACCCCAAATGGATTCTGTCCAGTTGGTCCACTGACTATCGGTAGCTGTGCCGGGTTGGTCATCGGTCATATTCTGCGTTGACATTCCACCCGCGACCCAAGCCGGGCCCATGGTATATTTACCTGCAAAGGAAACTGTATTCACAGAAAAAGAATTGTTATCAAACGCACCCATGAGACTCAAACCGGGCATGGGTTTATAATTAACACCAATGCTTAATGTTGCCGGAAGATCAAAAGCCTCTGCCTTCACTCTGAACCTCTCCGAAGAAGAACCCGATTGGGATCCCTCCGGTGTGAGCGTTTGTTCTAAATCTGATCCCTGATATTCTAAACGAGATCCAAGATTTCTGAGAACCACTCCAATTGCAATCGGCTGATCTGCGAATTGATATTGTACGCCCATATCAACTGCAACGCCATTCGCACCGGTATTAATTATCTGCTCTGAAACAAGCTTCAGGCTGGTGCCAAACCGAACGCGATCGAAAAATGATTTCGAATAGGCAGCTGTAATGGTTGAAAAACTGGGTGAATAATTTTCACCGGTGCCTTCTGTATTATCAGCTGTAGTAACCGGAATATCGCCAAAATCCAAGGTCTTTATAGAGAGACCAAAGGATCCGCCATTTCCAAGGTTGGCTACAAAGCCTGAGAAAAATACATTTACATCGGCAATGTAATCCATCTGTGAGACAGTACCTTGAAAACCGCCTTTGGCAGCACCAATTCCTGCTGGGTTTGAGAATAAAGCTTCTACGCCGCTAGCTGTGGCAGTATTAGCCGCTCCTAAGGCTATATTCTGAGCACCCACAGGAATTAAGAGCTGTGACGCTCCAGCTGTTCCTGAGGATTTTATAGTCCCTGCTATCGCCATAGACGCAAACAGAAATACACTGCTTACGAAGATTTTTGATTGAGTTTTCATAATTAATTCCTTCCTTACGGTTTAATATCGGTCAATTCTTTGTTCTGGCTGAACAACGCCCAACTTTAACACTTTCTCACCTGATGCTGTAGTTACATGGGCAAGATACATTCCGCTGGCTACGGGAATTCCGAAATTATTCTTCACGTCCCATACAGCATATTGCGATCCTACATCACTACCATCAATCACCTTAACGATTGTTCCAGCTAAGTCAAAGATTCGGATTGAATAATCACCTGTTTCCGGCAGATGGGTAAACTGTATCTGCTGGTCAACTGTATTCCGTTCTTCCGGATTAAATCCGAAATAAGGATTTGGCCATACATTGATGTTGTCAGATGAATAGGTAGCCACTTCACCTTTATTTGAACTGGTTGAAAAGGTGAATACATCGGAGCTATTATTAGGCTTGGTGGTAACCATTCTAAAAATTGTCCCCGTTTCAGGTATCACAGCATCAACATTAGCTGGGAAGGTAGGATCATTTACATCGCCACCATTCCAATTCGCGAAGGTCATGTTCAATAGAACAACAGATGTGATCTGCCCAGACACTCCTAAATAATTAGGACTTGAGGCCCAGATGTAACCGGTCATTGCACCATTTGAAGTTGGATCAGCTGTAAGAGCAGCAATAATAGCGTCATAGCCAGTTGTCCCGGGTTCTTGTAGATAATGTTCCAATACATAAAAACTTTCCATGTATGGATCATTTGTACCGCCTGAAACAGCATGGTCGCCGGCAGCTAAGTCCCAAACGCCATTGCCATCTGGATCCCAGTACATTGGTAACAATTGGAAATCATCTGCTGGGTCTGCAACAACGCCAACATTCCAAACTTCCATCGGTATATCAATGAATACACCGTTAGCATCATCCCACATTTTTCCACCGGTTGCGGTAAAGCGAAATTCAAAGTCATCTGGAATTAGGTGTTTAATACCACCATTTGGATTTCCATAACCTGCTGTGTAACGAGTGATATACGGGTAAAAATCCTCGTAGTTCTTATTAGAACTGTTAGAGGTTGTGATAAACCAAGTAGAACCATTTGTCTGTTGATTTCCAATATTCGTTCTACCCATTCCAGGATACCCATTATAATCTGCCGCTGCACCTGCATAGCCGGAAATATCCCCACCCGCATTTGCTGTTGCATAAAAATCCTTAAACTCTAGTGGAGGACCATCAACTTCAATTAAAAATCCTTCAACTACGGGGTTTGAGCTGGCGCCAACAGTGGTGGCATCGATGAAATCTACACCACCTTGAATAGTTACCTCCGATGCAATTGCTGCGCCGTCTGTCGAATTGGTTAAGGTCCAGTTTGTTACACTGGAACCATCGCTTAATGTATCTGCGAAGGATACGGAATAACTATCACCCGTAAGTCCAGTAGGATCAACCACCGTTAATGTAACAGAACCGTCAGATGCACCCGCTGAATGAGTCGCGGCAAACGCTGAACCAACAGTAGCAGTACTATCTGTTGCTGCCCAATTATTTAGCACCTGCGGACGAATGGTCATTATTTGCAAAGGGCTTTCCAAGGTTTTTGGAATACCATATTGGTTGTATCCATATGCAACCACCGCAAAATAATAGACACGGTTGGTTATTAAGGGTGAATTATTATTGAGTGCATCTAC
The DNA here is from genome assembly GCA_018651745.1 of Candidatus Neomarinimicrobiota bacterium. Taxonomy (NCBI): domain Bacteria; kingdom Pseudomonadati; phylum Fidelibacterota; species Fidelibacterota bacterium. Next base: position 77,404 of record JABIDL010000022.1, read on the forward strand.
ATCAATTTGGATATATCGCTTTATACCCGAATCATTCCCAAACTGCACTCTACGATTAATGGTTTCACCATAATTGGGATCAAACACATCATCAAAAATTTCTGTAATATTATTGATCAGGTCATAGGTTGCAATGCGTTTTATATTTCCCGTTCCCGAAGCTGTCTCATATTGATACACATTATATCCTTCAAATTTAAAGGTGGTATTTTGACCTTGGAATGTGGTATCAATTGACCCGACCAGCATCACGTTATACACCCAAATTGTATCATATTCAAACCCTGTTGGTCCGGTAGTAACATCAACCGTAAATGCTGTATCTATTACCTCCACATGTTCTGAGGTTATAGTTGAAACCCAACTTGTATCCCAAGTAGTGTCGTAGGCCACAGGAATTGGTAGTTTATCAATAACATCTGTAACCGAATACGATTCAGCCGCATTATCCCATGTCATAATAATTTGATCTTCCAAAGTTGTCACAGACACTTCAGGTGCCGGTGGCGACTCAGGCAACGCAAATTGAATATCATAAGCAAGCTGCGCCAATGCATCTACTTCTTTTAAATAATTTAAAGATTGTAACGGTCCGCCGGCAGCTGCCATGAAAATCGCAAAAACAACTTCCTGCGAATCTCCAGGAGCCATCGTAAATGGGCCGGTGTTCATTAGAAAACGTCTATCGCCTGAAGGAAAGGCTCCATCGGCATCTATGTATTCAGTATCTGAATCGCCTGTATCCAGAGATGGATCTCCAGGGTGAACGAAGTTAGAGCCACCGGTTACCCAATCGGGGAAGGGTTCACCAGTCTTCATCAAACCTTGCATCAGGTTATAAGTTTCTTCAGCATAATTAGGATCACTCCAAAGGGGATCATCAGTATTAATATATTTGACAAAAGAACTCATACTGAGGTTTTTAAAACCCGGTTGAGACTGTCCAAACATAAAAGCTGTATCACCGGCTGAGGCAACCATTGGTCCTTGAAAAAAGTCATACCCTACGGCCGGCGTTCCACCGGAATAACCTGCATAATCTGAATCCACTCCATCGTTATAACAAAAACCGAGACCGAGAGTAGTATCACAACCTACCCAGTCATCACCTGCGTTGCCAAGGTCGGGGTCAGACCATAATCCTATATATAGATCATCAATCGTATTTCCGCCCTTGTTAATGATCAATTCCTTTACAAACATCATATCACCAAATGCATCCGGTCTATCAAAACCAAAAATTGTTGTTTGCACCTCCACGCCCAAAGGAAGGGTCCCAAAAATTGTGTGAGCCGTGGCGTCTCCATCATTGCTGACATACCAGACGACTTGATCTCCTATAAATTCGGGATAATCATTTCCATTGGGAAGTGGATCGTAAGTTCCATCGCTGTCCACATCAACCCAGGGTGCGCCATATGCTACCGGCCAGTTTTGAAAATCGCTATTGGCAAGAGGATCCGCAAGATCTGATTTACTAACCTTATACAATTTATGAGTAGAAGAGGACGCATCACCACCATACGGACCGGAAACATTCTCAGGACCATATTCGGCGCAAGCTGTTCTAATTCCTCCATCTACCTTACCCGCCATCCATACTCCGGAAGCATATACTGTATATGTGTGATTATCTTTTGGCCATTCCATGCCGGAGTGACCTGTAACACGGTGACTAACAATCATACCGTTGTTTTCCAGATCATCACGAACACGGTTTCCATCAAAGTCTCCAGTTGACGCTACCGACGTCTTGTAGGAAGGCGACATATTGCCAACAACTGTTGCGTTTGATTTTTTGGCCAGCAAAGAACCATTCCAAAACAGAACGGTTATTGCGAGCGATCCAACAATATTATATTTGGAAATTTTCATAATTACCTCTTTACCCTTTTATGTTTGAATTAAATATTGACCTGTAAACCAAAACGCACCATTCTTGGAATTCCCCAATTCCCTGGAGAACTTAGGCGATCCAAATACAGAGCATTCCCATCTGTTCCGGGATAATTAGCTTTTTGAGATGAAACCCAAGCTCTGCCTTCCGGAGTTTCCAACCAAGCATCGTCGTCTGCTTGACCACTAGCCGTATAGACATCATATACATTTTCCTGGTTCAGCATATTCAAAACCAGTACATAAGCATTCAAACGAACGCCGCCCACGTTAAAACCTTTGTCGGCGCGAATGTCCAATCGGGATGTCCAAGGCTTTCTGCCTGAATTAACAGCTGCAGTCGGAATATTCCAACCGCGCCCAAACACTTCGCTTTGTATGGTAGATGGAGTGTAAGCCTGTCCGCTTCCAAATGTAACCACACTATTCACACCAAAGTCATATCGGCTATTGCGGTAATCCACCATAAGCGATCCTGTATGATTTTGATCATACGACAATCGGTTTAATGTGGTTGGATATGTATCACCCGTCCATGCAATATTAAAATTATTAGCCGCCGCAGAACCTGTTCCGCGAGCGTCCATGTAGGTGTAGTTAAAATCGGCCATAAAACCCTTAACCCGGCGAAGACTCAAGTTCACTGAGAACCCTGTTGTTACACCATAATCACCGTTTTGGTATTGGGCCCAGCTAAATTCTGAACCGTCCACATATGCTCGCGTTTCAGCAGAAGGATACCCGCGATTTTTCATAAAAATATAATCCCGGATTTCCTTGTAATACCCCGTTACATGTACGGCAGCATTTTGACCTATTTGCTGATCAAACCCAACTTCGTATGACGTTGTTCTCTCCGGCTTTAAACCCGGGTTTGGAGAAACGGTCATGTTGCCCTGTGTCAGATTTGCATCAAGATGTGTGTCAGAAAGATATAAAAGATTCATCGGAGGCGCCTGCCAATAGGTCCCATACTGAGCATGGAACACTGTCTTATCCGTTACCGGGAAAGCAAAACCAAGCCTTGGATGAATCGCAGTGTGTGTTTCTACTGCTTTCCAGGCATGGGTGCCGGCCGCTAAGCCAAGGGGACCGTCCCCCGGGGCGCCATTTCTATCAATGCGTCCGTTCGTTGTGTAAACATAGTCAAAGCCTTCGCTTGTTCCATCTGGTGCCTGAGCATTGGGGTTGAAAGATTCAAATGCCAAGCCGAATTGGACAACCACGTCTTTGAGTTCAATCTTATCTTGGACATATAAGCGCATTTCAACCGGTTTGCCGGGTTCCTGACCGTGGTCTGTTTCTGCATAGCTGTCTGTCTCATCCCCGAAAATATTGTAACCAATATTATGGACATAAGCATTTCGGTACACAGCAAAATTCCAATCAGCCAAATCGGCGGCATCGTTGACTCCGTCGCCATTATAATCACCGGCCTCCTCTATCGAAACAGAACCATCATAATTTGTATCAATCATAGCTATGTTTTGATAAATCTCTCGACCTTGCGACATGCGATATTCACGGATCGTGGTTGAATAATATTCTAATCCCGCCTTGAGCTCGTGAACACCCGTTTGGCTAACAAAATCCGTTCTCAACCCTGTCGTATTTTGATCGCGATCTACCCAATCGCCAATTTGAGATCCATACCCTGAAAAATTTACAAGGCCCGGTACAGCAAGGGTGTTTTGACCATGATCTCTATAATAATAGGTGGCAGCATCAACAGACGTTGAACGCTTCCCGAGATTTTCTATATTATCCCTTCCATAAAGATTGGGATTCCCATCTTCCTGATGGTACATATTCAAACTGGCAATTGCTTTTACATAAGACTTAGGAGACAAAGCAAACGTTGCATTTAAATATCCATAGGTGTGGTTTGATTTATAATTGGCGTTGTTTTCCCAGTTCAGTAGCTGATAGCTATGCGAATAGGTGTTTTCATCATATCCATAGTACCCACCACCAACTTTAATTCTTAAAGGACTCATATCAAAAAGTAAGTTCCCAAAAAATTTCGTGGTTTTATCACCGGAATTTCTTTTGGGACCATATTTTCTGGCATAATTAGAAGCGGTAACATAGGTCGTGTCATACACGCTTCCACCGCCAACCTTTAAGCTGTCCATCGTCGTGTTGTCTTTAACAAATTGTTCTGCATAAATCATTCCTGTAGGCAGATCCGTCGCGTAATTTCCTGATGTGGGCGTATAGGTTGTGTCATAACCCATCGCTTCCCATTGATCTTGGGAATAAACAGCTACGTCTGCAAAAGGCGCCGGAGCAAAAGAAGGGCTATTATCTAAAGAAGATTCAATTTCAGCATTCAAATACCAACGAATATTATTTGATAATGGACCGCCAACATTAAAATTAAAAATTTGGTTTCCATAACTGTACAGCGCATCTTTATCTAATCCTGGGGTTGTACTTCCCAAATCTTGGACCATTTCTACACCGCCCGAAATCCGGTCTCCACCGCTTTTGGTAGCCACATTAATAACTCCGCCATTTGCGCCGCCATATTCAGCTGAAAAGCCACCAGCCTGAACTGAAATTTGTTCGGTACCACTTTGGCTTAAAGATGTGGTTAAATTGCCACCACTCCAGCGGTTTTTAACCAAAACACCATCAACATAATAAGCGTTGTCGCCACTACGACCACCACGGAAATGCCCATCCACAACACCCGTTTGAAGATTCACTACACTGCTAACGTCTCTCAATGGTAAAGCTTGAATGACTTCAGCGTCTACAATTTGTGTAGTGTTGGTTGCGTTTTTATTAATAAGAGGTCTCTCAGCAACAACGGTTACGCTTTCACCTTCAACCGAGGCCACATCAAGACTGAAATCTTGAACTGTTGTTAAATCGGGATTAACGCGAATGTTATTAACCGTTAGCGTTTTATACCCGATGTGCTGTGCTTGAACGGAGTAATTCCCGACAGGAGCGTCCAGAATGTAAAACCGTCCACCTTCATCGGTGGCTGCACCCAAAGATGTGCCGACTACTAGGACATTTGCGCCTGCAAGAGCTTCGCCATCAGCAGATTGTACTGAACCTGCCAATTTACCAGACGTCTGAGCCAAAACAATGGCCGGAAGAACAGCTATCGCAAGAAAAAGAGTAAGCTTTTTCATATTATACCTCCATAAATGGTGACTTGAATTGTTGTTTCTGTGTTTCGTTGCAATTTTTATTTTTATTTAATAGACATTAATCCACAAGTTGCGCCAACTGTGCTAGCGCTGATTAATAAAAGATAGACATTATTAAAAACGTTTGTCAAGACAAATTTGGTTCTATTAAATAACAAGACCTGCCTGTCGGCGAATGATGTGATTTACATCACATTGGGTATTTCAGCCTTTATTAAAATCAACCAATTATAGATTTGCTCATCTATTCTATTTTCTCAGCAACGCCTTCGAAAATCGTCTTTCAGGAATATCTGAATCAAATTCAATTTCATCAATAATCCATTCCGTTCCTCTGCTGTTTCTTTTTAGCTCATCTTTAAAAATATATTTAGATGGAAACCATCGTCCTTGCACTTTTTTAATGCCGTCCATCGTTGCAGTTTTCAAAAGTTTCCCGCTTTTAGCGTATAGTTCTTCCTTCGTGGGGAGAAGATATTCTTTATCAATCCATGCACGTCGTTTTGGGTAGGACAATCCTTTTATCTTGGCATCCAAAACCATAATCCAATGGTCGCGTCCGTTGATTGTGACCGACCCTTCCAGCGTTGATGTATAAAGATTGGTCAAGGATTCGTCTTCCATCATGTCTTTGTATGACATATCCGAACCCATGACTGATTGCCGTAACATATGACCAGAGATTTGTATTAACCGATCGGTTTGGGGAGAGTATGTCCAGAGTTTATCTCCCACTTTTAACATTTTAGTTCCCGCTTCTCGTGGGGGAGAAAGATATTCCGTAAAGGCTAAATCTGTTCCAACTACCCAATTTTTCGATTCAATGGTTCGACTCGCTCGCCGTCCATGAACCACCATTTTGCTGGTTAAAATTCGACTCTTTGCATTCAGATTATCATCCATTGCCTGAATGATTTCTTCAACGGTCATTTGCTCTTGCCCAAACAAACATGAAAATAATATTAGTAAAATAATTTGTTTCATAATCTTAATTCCCTATTTCTTCTTTTGACAGGATTAACAGGATTGACAAGATAAAAAATATGGATTGATGGATGAGTAACTTTAAAAAAGTTCCTATGGTAAGTTTGTCGAACCATACTTCAGCAAAGGTGTTTTTTTCATTCATCCAGTTCATCCTGTTATCCCGTCAATTTTTTCCAATTACGTTTCCAATTCCTTAAAAAGTTGCGCCATTTCCCGTTTATAAATCGCTCGTCCTGCCAGCATAGTGCCCAATACCGTTGCCAACACTCCGGGAATAATCCCGATATAATATAAGTCGGGTGTCACTTTCGTGTAAAAAACAGATGACATGATCATTGTTGTGGTATTCAAGTTTTCAAACGCTGCTGAATAATCCATACCAACTTCCTGCACATAATATGTTAAGGGTAAACCGATTATGGTGCCAATTATGGTGCCTATGGTACCGATAATAACCGATTCCAAAATGAGCGAGCGATACACTTGCCCTTTTGTTTCTCCCATGGCAAGGCGAACACCAATTTCACCGTATCTACGGAGTCCGCTCATAATGCCCATGTTCCATAACACAATCATTGCAATGAGAAGAAAAATCCCAAGAATGATGAAAACAGACCAATCTACTAAGTCAATCATGGTTCCCATTTGATTTGTATCTCGAAGGGCAATCATACTTGAGCGAAAAATGTCAGATGTATCTGAATTGGCGGCGTTGAATTCGTCCCGAATGTTAAGCGATGCATCATCGTCGTAATATAAATCATGTGTAAAACCAAGAAGCTCTGACGCAGCATTTTCCATATCCAACGCCAAGCGGGCGCCTTCAATGTCCACCAGTACCATCTGTTTATCCAGAGGTCCCATGCCGAGATTAAATGTGCCAACCACCGTAAAATTGAACGTGGTAAATGCATTATTCATTGTTGTTCCGATATAGGTTACGTGGTCTCCAAGTGATAATCCAAGTTTATCAGCTAATTTATGTCCCACTAAAGCTTCCCTAGGGTCCTGAATCATGCGTCCCAAAACAATGCGTTTTTCCAATTCCCATAATTCATATTGGCGGGATTCTGATGATAAAAAATCAATTCCGTATGACATGATTGGGCCTTGGGATTTTGTTTCGCCCTGTTCATCGGGAAGGTCTAATAATCCTGCAAATGTAATGCGAGGTGACCAAAAATAATCTGAATACACTGAGCTCAAAACTTCGGATATTTCGCCTACATTCATCAGAGCAAGATCGTTGGGCATGAGTTGACTTTCTTCCTGATATGCGCGGGTCATGATCTTTACATGCCCCGATGAAATCACGGCTGTATCCCGGAACATTCCATTCATGGTTCCCACAAGAAATCCTCGGTTGAAAATCACCAATGCCACTATGAGCGATACAACAATGATCGGGAATAAACTGCGAGACCGATCTCGGATAATTCCTTTTAATACAAATTTTAGCATCAATTAACCTTTCCGCGAAGAGCGTCTGTGGGCTTCATTTTTGCGATGCGACGCGACGGCAAATAGCTCAAAATTAAGACGACGAATGAAATAAATATCGTGGTCGTTACAAAGAGCCCCATGGAATAAACGGGGATTAACCTTTTTGCAACAATAAGTCCCATTTCTGAATAATCAATGGGTAATGGAATACCATAAAGTGCAAAATAAATAAAAACAGGACCGCCTAAAATCAATGTCATAATTAAGGCAAAAAAGGCATTCATTCCGCCTTCTAATGTAAATAAACCGACCACACGAAACCGTGTCATTCCCACTGCCATAAGTGTGCCAATTTCTTTACGTCGTCGGAAAATAGATAATATTTGTGAATTGAAAATGCCCATCCCCGCCAATGCCAATAAAATTAAATACATAATTTGCGCCCCCGGTTCATCGGCTTCAATCATGGCTTCCATGTCTCGCATTAAATAATTCACATCTCTATAAATCCATTTTCCTTTATCTTTAACTGTGGAAATATTTTTGTCAAATGTAACAAAGGTGGCTTCGTTTTCCATGTCCAGCATTGTTTGCGCACGTTCCAGCGGAATCCAAATGGTGCCCACATCCACTTTAAAATTTTCCGTTTCCATGATGTGAATGACGACACCTTCATCTGCGTCGTAAGTTTTATTTGCATCTAACCATCGGATGGCGAATGAATCGCCTACTTTCAATTTTGTATATTTTGCCATACCGCTTCCCATGAGCACCGGAATCAAACCGTCAGCTTCTTTCAAGAGCGATTTTGTAGGGATATTTACAATGGACTGTTCCGGTTCAATGCCTTTCATCATAACAGGCATCATGCGGCCGTTAGGATAAATAGACGCCTGGCTCACCAAAATAGAAAATGCCTTTTCGTTTTCAATTAATTCACGTATTTCCACCGGAGGAACACCGTGAGAATCTTCGTAAGAAAAAGCATCCAACGGATCATATTCCGGGTGCCAATACGCACCGCCGGCCACTTCCGTATCAATGGTAACTTGCTTGGCGTGGGAACGCATGCCGTCATACATCCCGGAAACAAAAATAATCATAAAGAAAGAGACGGCGGTTACAAATACATTCAGCCAAGTCCTCATACCGGCACCGACGAGATTTTTTATGGCAAGATTAAAAAGCATTATTTTCCTTATTAGACAGGATTACAGGATTGACAAGATGATTCTTTGCGAAAGTTGTTTTTACTTCCGCAAAGTTACGTTTTTGCCGAAGTATCCATTTGCTTTCATAACTTTTATTCTTGCTAATTTTTTTCATAATTATTTAATTTTCAAAGGTTACCCATCTTTGCGGAAGTTTGAAACTTTCGCAAAGAATTATCATCTTGTTATCCCGTCAACTTCAATTTCTTCATCTTTTACAATTTTTCCGTCTTCCAAATGAATAATCCGGCGAAGGTAGGCCATAATTTTTTCATCGTGTGTTGCGAAAATAAACGATGTGCTTAGTTCTTTGTTTAAGCGAACCATTATTTTCATAATCTGATGAGAATTTTCCACATCCAAATTTGCTGTAGGTTCGTCCGCTAATATTAACTCCGGCTCATGAACAATTGCTCGAGCAATGGCTGTCCGTTGACATTCGCCACCGCTCAATTGGGCCGGGCGAGAATCAATTTTTTCAGTGAGCCCTACCCATTCCACTGCTTGTTTTACCAATCGTTCCCGTTCCTTTGAGTCCACCTTATTCAAAATGAGCGGCAATTCCACATTTTCAAAAACGGTGTAAACGGGCAGCAAATTATAGCTCTGAAAAATAAATCCCATTTGAGTTTTTCGCATGGAAGCCCGTCCGTTATGAGATGCAGAGCCCAACTCCATCCCAAGCACATTCACATCGCCTTTTGTAGGTGAATCAAGACCGCCGATGATATTTAAAAGGGTCGTTTTTCCCGAACCGGATGGGCCCACCAAGCCCATAAATTCAGCTTTTTCCAATCCGAGATTTATATCACTCAATGCTGTGAAAAAGCCCCCGCCAACAGGAAATTGCTTGAGAAGGTTTTTGATTTCGACTACATTGTTATTTGACATATTTTTTTAGCCACGAAGGCTCAAAGGCTCGCAGAAAATAATTAATGAATCTTTGTGCCTTTGAGCCTTCGTGGCTATCTCCATTTTTAATGATTGTAAATGAACATGAATTGAATTCCTGATCCAAATCCTGCAACTGTTTTTGGTAAATATTCTTCCGCAATACTGTAATCTGATCTTTGAGGGCTCTGCGATAAAATCAAATTTAAGCTGAATTGATCAAAGGTCGCACTCCAACGCAAATAATTATACGCTCTATCTTCCTTCCAGTCAATTTGAGAAATGAACATAATTGAGTGAATCATCCCCAAAGGCAGCATGGCCATAAAAGCTGTGAATGTTTGGTCATCAGATTCAGCGTTTTTGACAAACATGGATTCAGTCATTATCAACAGTCCGTTGGAAATGGGCACGGTGTAATCGGCACCAATAGTGGCCATTTTAATATCTGTATTTTCAGACGTAATAAAGGCGGTTTCTAACCATGAACCAACAAATCCATCATGACGAATATCGAAGGCAAATCGTTGGTGTCGTTCGGAAATCATAAATCCCAATTGTCCAACTTGTTGCACCGTTTCGGACGGATCGGAATGAAATGTAAATCCCAATTCTCCTAAAAAAGATGAGAGTTCTACTCGACCGCCAAAAGACACCGTGTCCTGCTCATTTTGAATGGCCCATGACCAAATGGAAATCGCGTTGGACGGAAACCATTTGAGACGAAACGCTTCGACACCATCGGTTTGATTGGTCGGGTCTTTTAAGTCAATGGTATCGAACCAGGAAAGTGTTCGCAAAATTTGTGATGGACCAAATACAATTTTTTGCAACCCAAGTCTAGCTTCCAATTTTTCAGATGAATACCGAGCCCAAAGACGGTGAATTTTTTCTCGATTAGAAACAAGAGAATAGCCGGAATAAAAACGGTCTAATCGGTAAGCCCATTCAAAATCAACAAAAGAGAAATCAGATAAATCCTGATATAAGGAAAGTGTGGGAATGTAACCAAATGTTGATTCATAAGCAGATTGCTCGGCGGGCACATCATTTCCTGTAAGACCGCTCGCCCAAAATTGACCTTTTGTTGAAAAAGGATTCCCATATAAAAAATTTGAAATCACACAAATCGTAATGTACAAAAAATAAATGGATAGGCATCGTTTACTTCGATTAATTTCCACAATCATTTGCTCCAAATGAGATCAAAAGCCGGGAAGATATGAACTTCTCCGCCAAACGGATATTCGCCATAAATCAATTTATAACCGCATAAAATCCGAAATCCCGAGTGACGAACCCATTCAATTTGCGATGTGTTTTCAAATGCAAATTCCCCTAGTGCGCCTGGCATTAAAAACGCTTCACCGCTTACAATATATCCCCAATGTTTGTTTATTCTGGAATGGATGGATGATCCCATTTTGATAACAACATCGGTATAATACACGGCAAGGCGTGGAAAAATAAACGGCAAATCGATAGTGGATTCCTTTGCCAATTCATTTGCGCCAATAGCAATACCCAACTCCGCGCTTCCAGTAAAGTGTACGTCCTCCATTATTTTGCGGGTGGCGATTACCGAATTCCAAATTGAAACCATATGGTGAATCTCAAATTCCGGTGAAATGAGGGCAAACATGTCCGGTCCGCCGAGTTCCATTCCAAGCGGGCTTTGCAACCATTTAAACAACGGCGTCGGATAATACATGCTGTGACGTGTGGAAATGTCCCAATTAGATTTGCGCCATCGCAGTTTTTTATAAGAAATATTTGGCATTTTTATGTTTAATAATTTATAGGTGGAAACCTCTCTCCCGCTTCCAAGCCCGTAACGTATTGGTTTTACTATTCCAATTTCCCACTTGCCTTTTTCAAGAGGGACTGCAGATTCCATTGCACAAAGTTGTAATCCTACTACAACAAAAACGAAACGGATAATGATGTGTTTCATTGAGAAAAATTCAACGTTGCGGAAACTGGCATATGGTCCGACCAATTGCTTGCATCTTGGTGGGTGGAATCTGAATTTGTATTCCACGTTAGATTGGTGAATATATAATCAAGTTTACGGTCAGCGGTTACATCGCCCGTACTTGGTGCATGAGTAAAATAATTGGATTCGTTAGCCGAATAATTTGTCAAAGATACCGCCGGAGTATAAGAATCATACAGTGCCTGAAGTAGTGTTGGCTCATTTATAAAATTGTTAAAATAGCTCCCATCCTTGTGCGGGCCTCCATCTGCATCGGAGTGAAAGGATTCACCGGAACAAATGTCGGCCATGCAAAAGTCTATGGAAGTTGCGCCCGGTGGTAGGGCGTTCAAATCTCCGCCCGTCACAAATTTTGCACCCGCATCATCCAAGTCTTTTAAAGTTTGTATGTAGGTGTCCACATGTTTCTGTTTGGTGTCATCGGTGGCAAACGCTGTAGCATGAATATTCACAGCATAGAATTCGGTCTGATTGGGAACGGCTACTTTTGCCTTTAATATATTCCTCCGCAAATAAAAATACTGTGTCAGCGCATCTTGATCTTCTCTCAGCGGAAGCTTGATTCGTTCTGCGTCTGACAATTCCCATTTGGATAAAATCACATTTCCGAAATCCATTCGCCCAATTCCGTCACTTGGAATAACTTGGGCTTTCCATACCGAAGCATAAGCGCCGTAATTCAAATTTGTGTTATCCAGAATCCACTGAACCTGATCAATGTAAGCTGATCGTTTGGATTGGCGATCCACTTCCTGTAATAAAACTATGTCCGGATCAGATAAATTTATTTTTGCGGCGACACCTTCTAAATTAGCTTCTATTTCTCCTGATGTAAAAACGACTCTGTCCCCGCAGGCATCTCCGAAAAATGGAAGGCGCCCTGCGCCGAATCGGATATTCCAAGTCATAACATTTATTTCAAAAGGATCCGTTGTATAATCTACGTTTTGAATATTGGCAGCTTCATAATAAAGCGCATCTTCCGAATCACCAAAGGTTGTCACCAATGGTTCGCAGGAAAATAATATTGCCACCGCTAAGAGGTTGAAATACCTTAAACGATCTTTAATAAATATCATGAAATAAATTACATCTTTATTAACGCGTCGGCAAAGGCTACTACACTTAGCGTTCTACACCTGTTATCGGCACCACAACGGTTGATCTCTCTTGAATCCAACCAGATTGCAAAAGCTTTTTCAGCCCAAGCCATACAACGCCTGCTTCTAGTGAGGCATTGATTCCTGTTCTTGCATTAATTTCTGATGTCGCATCTTCAATATCTGCCTCGTCAACTGAAACGGCAGTCCCTCCGCTTTCGTTCAATATATTCAGCATCCATGCGCCACCGATTGGTCCCGGAACATTTAATCCCAGAGCCTGCGTAGAATCTGAATCCCAAAATTTTGTATCCATTTTTTCGTTTTCAAATGCAGTAACTACCGGCGCGCATGCTGAGGATTGAATTGATGCCATTCTTGGTAAATTGCCTTCTACCCAACCCAGCCATTTCATTTCATTGAATGCTTTCCACATACCAATTAGCCCCGTGCCGCCTCCGGTCGGGTAAATCACCACACCCGGGTATTTCCACCCAAGTTGTTCAACAATTTCGTACCCCATGGTTTTTTTGCCTTCCACTCGGAACGGTTCTTTAAGGGTTGAAATGTCAAACCAATGTTTCTGTTTATTAATTAACATTTCTTTTCCCGCTTCCGCAATGGTTCCCCCTTTTAAATAAACGGATGCGTGATACTTTTCTGTCTCTTTAACAAAACTGCTCGGGATGGATTCCGGAAGGAATACATGACATTCAATGCCGGCCTTTTCACAATACGCTGCTGCAGCTATTCCTGCATTACCAGCTGATGGCAGGCAAATAGCTTTTACGCCTTGTTCTTTTGCCATCGATATCGCCAAAGCCATGCCGCGGTCTTTGAAGGATCCAGTAGGGTTTTTAGTTTCGTCCTTTATATATAAGGACACATTCCATTCATTTTCGATTGAAACTAATGAAGTAAATCCCTCTCCAAGAGTCATGGTATTTTTTTCTTTGATTTCGGGCAAAACAGCTCCGTACCTCCATAGAGAAAAGTCGGTTTCTTCAATGACATTCTGCTGATTCATCGGTGGCCAGTCAAAAATTACCTTTAATGGTTTTCCACATGTACAAAGGTTTATCGGATGATCAGATAGCTGAACCTGAGATTTACAATTAGTGCAAATATAATCCATTGATGAACTATTGACTCATGATCAATTTTAAAGTTTGGTCGTCAAGCGGAAGAAATCCTGACTTCGCTACAGCAGGTGTCATTGTTTTCAGATTAGGATTCCGCTCAAAGACGTCCTTAAATAATGGAAGTGCTTTTTCCATTTCACCTGTGCTGGCCAATGTTACCGCTGTCCAATAAGGCAACTCCGGATTTTCCGGATAAGCAGCTGCTGCTGCGTTGTATTCTTTAAGCGCAGCTTCCATGTTTTTTTCTGATAGAAAAAGATCTCCCTTATTGGCATGCTCATAGGCGCGATGAATTTGAATTAACCGGCGGAGTTGAATGAGTGGCTCTGGGTGATCTTCTATCCGCAATTCAAGTGAAATATCTTTCCACAAAACCCCGGTTGGTTCACCGGTTACAATTAACATGGCTGCTGATTGTCTGCCGCGCAAATCCCCACCTTCTCGCTCGGCGGCTTCTAGAGATTGCATCATTCTCTCAGCCAAATCCCCTTCCGCTGACTCAAATGCTTCTGCCATTGCAGACCAAACGGTTGGTTTAGCCATGATATTCGCTTGAACTGTGTAATTTTTCCCTTTTTGAAACCCGGCAAAATCCATACAGTTTGACCCGGTATGCGAAGCAACGTTGCCTTGAAAATCTACCATACCAACTTGCCGGTACTTTGCACCCTCATCCTGAGCCAACAAAATGTCCAAGGACTCCTGAGCTGTTTTCCCTTCTTCCATAAGCAGAAGGCCTTCCGGTCCATACTCAATTTTCGCAAGAGATTGAGTGGCAACAGCTCCAACACCTGCCTTCGCCCAAGGGACCACAGACCCCACAGAAAACCAATGGCTTTGAACGGCTACGCCCAATTCCTTTGTTTCTGGATCTAAAGCTACGATGGAATAGGTCGAAATGGGACGATGTAAACTACCCTGCCCATATGATACGACTGTCAGGACAATCAGTAAAAACCAAGTTAAATTGTTCTTCATGGATACCTCCTTAATTATTTTGATCGTCATTGGTGCGTCGAATTTGAACCTAATCTTCCGAATATTCAACAAAATCGGGAAATCCGATTGGAACTATCTTCTTAACAATCCTACTTTCGACTCGTGTTCAAATCTATTGCAGAGATAAGTCTCATTCAGTTGAAAAAAGGTTCATCAGAACTGTATCGCGCTGGGATGCCAAAAATTTCCGGTTCCGATATTCATAAAATTGAAGGAAATCCAAATTCGGGAGATATTGTTGTTGTATCTGATAGCAACGGAAAATCTATTGGCTGGGGGCCATACAACGCTGAAGGCTTTACTCCCGTTAGACTGCTTGCAATGGAATCGGAAAATTTGGACGGGTTTGATTTAGAGCATTTGCTGGATATCCGAATTTCGGAAGCAGCCTCCTTACGACAAATAATGAGACTTCCATCGCAAAACACAAATGCTTATCGGCTTATCAATAGCGAGGGCGATCGCCTTTCGGGATTAATCGTTGATGTATATGGAAATGTAGTTGTCATTTTTTCGGAAGCAAGTTGGACGGAAATCCACAGAAAAACCATTGAAAATGCCATTCAAAAACACCTAAAACCTGAAATGATCATTTGGCGACCAATGGCTGGAGAACTTATTCAGGATGGTTGGGAATCGTTTAACCAAAATGAAAATGGTCATTTTGAAGGTGTCATTATTAAAGAGCTTGGGCTCAATTATAAAGTTGCGCTTGGTTCGGGACAAAAAACAGGATATTACTGCGATCACCGAGAAAACAGGGCGCTGATACGTGAGTTGGCCAGGGGACGGCGAGTGATGGACGCCTTCTGCTACACAGGTGGTTTTGCTTTAAATGCTTCCATAGGCGGCGCTCAAAAGGTGGTTGGTATTGACTCGTCAGAATCTGCAATTGAACTTGCTCAGGAAAACGCAAGGCTCAATCAAATAAATGATGTCAGCTTTAACCGAATGGAGGCGCTTACTGCGCTCAATGGAGCGCATGGATTTGATCTCATTATTCTTGACCCTCCAAAACTCGCACCCAGCGTTAAAGAGCTGGATGCTGCCATTTCCCATTATAAACATTTGAACCGTGAGGCAATTAAAGCGCTCCCAACTGATGGATTATTATTTACCGCCTCATGTTCTGCCGCGCTTGGAATGGATAGGTTTACAGAAGTCCTAAGGCAGGCTGCGAATGAGGCTGAGCGTAGGATTTCCATATTAAAATCATCGGGCACCGGGCCGGATTATCCCACACATCCATCTTATCCAGAAGGAAATTATCTTACCTGTCTTTTGGTCTGCGTTTTATAATGGATTAAAATCCGGGGCTTCGGCTATTACCTGTTTCAATTGAAAATGAAAATTTGATCACTCTATGAGAATAGATGTGAGAGAGAACGTAAAACGACTGAAACAACAAAAAGTCACCCTTCGGAAATCTCCCCCGAGGAGTCCGAAGGTATTTCAACTAAAATAGGCACTTCAAATAAATCATGGAATGAAATCACAGAAAACAAAGACTTACTTTATGTTCCGCCGAAGTTTTACTTCATATGATGACAAACTTTAACCAGATCGCTCTAAAACGATTGACTGTTAAATAAAAAGCCCTCCGCATGCGGAGGGCTTTTTATAGTTCGATAAATATGATTTAAGCGGGATTAATTATCTCCGCCGTCGTGGCATGGTTCACCAATATCGAATGCACCGTTACCGTTGCAGTCGTCATAGGCCATACAGCCTTCGTCAGGTCCCGGAGGATTGTTTGGATATTCAGCATTTGGGTCACACTCTTGTCCACCCATAGTATGTCCCATGTCCGCTGCGTGCTGGTCCATTTCTTCTGCAGTCCCAAAATCCATATCGCAGATGGCACAATAGTAGCCATCTTGGGGTTCACCGGCACCTTCGTCGCCAGAATCCATCTCTTCCGTCATTTCTGATCCAGCAGCTTCGTGTTCGGATGGATCAACCACGCCGTCATTGTTGGTATCTACTTCGTTGTAGCCTTCCTCAAATTCGGCATCATCGTATTCCGGATCATGTTCCTGGAACCAAGCTCTTGCCTCTTCCATGTCAACTTCTCCGTTAGCGTCTGCATCTATTTCATCAAACGGCGGCGGCCCCGGATGAGCCATAAAACCAATCTCATCTAAAAGGTATCCGCAGTCAACGTTGGGGTCGTCCCACACTGCAAATTCATCTTCACCAATCCAATAGGTGTCGTGTCCTTCCGCCATCGCAATACAATTTTCTACGGTATGGTCTCCGTATTCCTCATATTCACCGCCATCATCAGCTGCCATATATTCAGCATGATCAACCGTACCATCATCGCCTGCAATTCTATCATATTCTTCATCGAAGTTTGGGTCATCACCAAAAAAAGCTCGGGCCTCTTCGCGGTCAATTGAACCATCACCATTGGTATCTACATCTTCAAACGGAGGGCCGTCATCAGCAGGGCCTTCTTCGGCATAATCACTGTCATCGTCAGGATCTTCTCCGGTATAATCGCCGCCGCCTTCACCGGGGTCCATATCTGTATCAAGGTGCCCCATGTCAGCTGCGTGTTGATCCATTTCTTCACCTGTGGCAAAATGCATATCACAGATTTGGCAATACCAATTAGCGGTGCCTTCAAAACATGGCTCGCCCAAATCAAAAACGCCATTCCCGTTACAGTCCGCATAATCGGCACAGCCTCCATCCGGGCCAGGATCGGCTACAGGATATTCAACATCTCCGCACGGGTCACCTGTGTCACCCATGTCTGCCGGCATTCCGTCATCTTGGGCTGATAGATTTAATGTTAAAAGAAAAAAGGTTGATAGACATATACGATTGAGTTTCAGCATCATGTGTTCACTCCTTTGTTTTTTTGGTTTCTATTGTCTTTCCCGAGGTAGAGGGATAATAGTGACTTTTTTACTTATAGTAAAGCAAAACTAACAACTATTTTAATTATCGGTATGTGGTACAAATCACACAGAAATCTTTTGGTGATGCAACTCACACTTCCGATGTTATTTCAACAAATGAGATAATTCTGAAGTATTTCGGTTAAACACCTCTTCGAAGGCGCCATAGTAATCATTGATCTCGTAAAAGTACTTGGCTGCATTGCGATCGACAATATGATAATTCTTCTCCAAAACATCCGGGGAAGGAAATAGAATTTCAATTCCAGGCTGAAAGTATTCCAAGTTGAGTGACAAATCCGGATTCAGCTCGAGAATTTTTTTAAGGATCAGCACTTCGTATAATTGACGCTGATGCAACGGTTCGCCTATCAGAATGGTAAAAACATCATCCTGCGGTTTATCGCCCCGCACATTATATTTCTTTAGTGTTTGCTTGAATTCTGTTTCAATCGGCACATAGTCCGTTTGGGCAGTCGGCCGGACGAATGGTTTCTCAATTGTGGATTTTCCGCGGACCGTATAGCTTAATTTGAGAGGTTTATTTTTCGTCGCACTTTTGATATATGGGTTAAGCGGACGAATGGTAAATCCAGCGGGATCATCCGGAGCATCTAAAAAGAATAAAACTTTTTCCTGTTCTACAAATTTATAATATTCCATTTTGCGAATAATCTCCCAAATCATCCGGCGAACCAAAATATCTTCACCTGGGATCCGTCCATCCAAAAAACTTTTGTACGGTTCGGTAACAGCAATCGTAGGATCCTTTTTTACTTCCTTCTTAATGGATGCAAGCAATTGATTAAAAATAGGACTTTCATGAATAAAACTAAGATCAAAAACATCGTTATGTTGAAGACGGTAGCTGTTCGGAAATGATTGATTCCCAAATGCATTGAACAACTCCGAATCTTGAGGTATAACTCGGCTGAAATTATTTTCCTTCTCCGTTATAATATGCGGTGTGATCACCACAATCACCTCTTTGCGTGTCTCTTGCTGGGTGGAAAATGTAAACAGCCGCCCTAAAAACGGGATATCCATTAAAATGGGGATTCCGCCTTCATTATCAGACATCTTCTTTGAAATGAGTCCGCCTATAATAAAAGGAGTGTTATTCGCCACTCTAACTATTGACTGTACCCTCCGATTATTAATAACAGGCGCTTCTAGAACGCCCGCGGCGGCCGATGTTCCAATCCGCTCTGCCGTTTCACTGATAATGGTCTCTACCTGAATCGTTATTCTCGTACCGGCTTGATTGATACGCGGTCTGAGATTCAGCACAATTCCGACCGGAATGTAATCCACCGATTTTTCTGAAGCGAAATCTGTGGACGTGGTGCGCACGATGGGAATTTGCTGACCGATCTGAATTCGCGCCTGCCGTCCATCCAATACCAACACCGAAGGTTTTGATAAAATTTCCCCTGCCTGAGAACTCACTAGCGCATCAACCGATGCCTTAAAAGTTTCTGCGCTGCCAAATAAGGTTCTATCCATCACAATATTAAAAGGATTAATGGCGCCCGTTTCCGAGTCTGGCGGCGGAAAAGCCGCTGTATAGCCAGAGCCTTGTTTGCTGAAATCAATTCCAAGCTCATCAATTTTATCCGAATCCAATTCAATAACAAGCGCTTCCAATAAAATCTGTGAAGCGGGAACATCAATCTCATTTTGAAGAAATTCCATGAGTTCAGCTACGGGTTTAAAATTTCCAGGGTGGTATCCGATCAACAGGCGCTGCATGGGTTCGCCGGTAGTCATTTTCTCCATCGGAAGCCCACCCAAGTCGGCGCCTAAAGAAGATCCTTTTCTGGACTTGACTGATTTTTCTTTAAAGACCAAAGAAGTGGATTCCGTATCCGGAAGCTTGATAATCACCGGAAGCTGGGCACGTGTTATAGCTAAGGGATTTAAATTGGGTGTCTCTTTTGGAGTAAACTTGTAATCGCCGGCGACTTCTTTTGCACTGTTGGCATCAAACTCAATGACAGAGTATCCTATAGATTTCAGGATGGCAATTGCCCTATCTGTTTGAATGTAGCTGAGCTTTATCGTTTCAAAATCAAGATCCTTGAGCTTCATCCCTGCTGCAGCCGGGCGGGGCGTTTGGCCCATAGATACAGACGCGCATAACAGAATTGCTGTAACAAAAAATGCTGAAATTTTAAAACGCACCGTCACTGAATATAAATAGGTATGCTGACATCAAGATCAGAATAGGAGGCGCTTATATACCCCTCCGTTTCTGAAGAAGACGTAGTTTGGAAAAAACATGTCACATTTTCGATACTGTTTTTTGCGGCATCTAGATTTATTGAGAACGATTTATAAGAAGCACCGCTGGAAGAGTTCTGCACATAGATGTACCCCGCATGGGCGGATACATAAAGATAAGTTGTACTTTCTTCATCGGGGAGTTCAAATTCAGTTTCAGTAGCTGTCTTTTCAAAGGTGATGGATTTGGATGATCCAGAAAAAACCATGAAAGCACCAAGGGGAATTGTGGCCAAGTCGGTATCAAATGAAACTGCGCCAGAATCTGCCTCGCCTCCTACCACATCCAGAAAATTCATTTTCAGTTTGGCGGATTCCGGCGAATACGTCCATTCCCCGGATCGGGTGGTTACTACGCTGTCGGTTGTGGATGTTGTATCAATATTGTCTTCCTTATTTTCAGAAGAAGTGCTCCACGTAATGGTTGTGTCAGTTGTGGTAACAGTGGTGTCCAAATACACAACGCTTTGTCTGTACGAAAATGTGTAATCGTTGCTGAAGGTGTAGAAAATAGAGCGTGATGAATCGGTATAAACGCTAACCTGCTGCGTCACAGAATATGTCGAATCTCCGGTGGCCCAATTGTTTATTTCGGTCGCGGAACCAATCGTGGAATCTGAGTAGGTGAATTTGAGGGTGTCGGTTCCGGATATTTCCTGTGAAACTTTCCACGTGCCAAGCACTTGCGATCCCAAATCCGTGTGCTCCATCTTGCGAACAATCTGTACATCTATTTTAATGTCCTCATATTTAGAAACAATATCCTCAGATATAGTGAGACTCAGACTGAAATAATCATCTTCAATCGATTTTGTGATGGATGTATCGTTGTTAATAATATCGTTTTCACAACCGGTTGCTAAGAAAAATAACGAAACAATGATAAATAGATACTTTGGGGGGTTCGTATTTCTATTGAATAACATTTATGCTGTATGAGTCAAGTCTGCCTAGGGATAAAATTGACACAAATCCAGATGAAATAAAACACTTTCTTTAAGCAAATAATTCGCAGGAGTGTTTTTACATGATTCACGAAACTTCAATTGATTAAATTAATCTTAGCTTTGCATGAATAAAATCCCATCCATAGATCAATATCCGTTTATTAAAAACGAACTGCTGTTTGCCCAAAAAGCTTATTTCAAGGAATATGGGATTAAGGGGGCTTACAAACAGTTCAGACCAAACATCGGAAGGCCATGGTCCAGAAATGTGGTTCATCAATATTCGAAAACGGGGATTGGTCTCGAAATTGGAGTGGGCGAGCGGACCATTGCGCCGGTATCAAGAACCATTTTGAGCGACGCGTTTAAAAGTCATGGGGCGGATAAAACGAGTCTTGCAAAAGTTTTTTTCAAGGCGGATAAAATTCCTTATGAGGATGATTCGTTTGGTTTCGTTTTCAGCGAACACGCGTTGGAGCACCTCTCCAATCCTCTAAAGGCTCTTTTCCATTGGAAAGAAAAACTGACGGTTGGGGGATTCTTGATCCTCTTTATCCCGCATCAGAAACGCTGTTGCGATATTTACCGCAAGCGCACTCCTATGGCGCACATTGTGGATGATTACAAAAAGAATATTCAGGACGACGATCAAACACATGTGGATGATTTTTATGAAAATGTCGTTTTGAAGGGATTAACGCCTCACTACGAACATTTGAAAAAGGAAGAACTTGCTCGATCAGGCAACATGCACCACCATGTCTGGGTCCCTGAGGATCTTGTAGAACTATTAAACTATGTTGGATTAGAAACTGTTTACTCAGAAGACTGTGTTCCAGATAGACGGGATAGTTTTGTGATTGTTGGTCAAAAGAAAAGTTAGACCAACTTCAGAACATTTCCCGGTGGCCGCCCCAACACCGCTTTTTCTCCCTTGACCATAATTGGCCGCTCCATCAGCTTGGGATAATCTGCCATAGCTTTAAACAATACATTATCATTTTCCAGCTTATCCTTTAAGTCCAATTCCTTGAAATCCTGTTCACCTCTTCGAATGAAATCCTTGGGACGTAAATCCATCATATCTGCCAGCGTTTTCAACTCATTTACAGATAGCGGATGTTTCAGGTATTCTACAATATCCAGCTCAATGTCTTTGTCTTTGAGAAGCTGCACGGCTTCTCTGCTTTTACTTCACCTCGGGTTGTGGTATATCGTAATTACGTCCATTTTTTCCTCCTTATTTAGTTTAAGTTTCTTCACAAATTTCTTTAAACGATTTCTTGGTGATAACCGGGACTTGCGAGTCTTCCGCCGGGTATCCAACGGGGATAAGAACATATGCCCGCTCATTATCAGGACGGTTGAGGATTTTCTGTAGAAATCCCATCGGGCTTGGAGTGTGAGTCAAGGTCGCCAAACCGGCGTTATGCAGAGCTGTTAACAGAAACCCAACCGCAATCCCAACAGATTCGTTTACATAATAATTCTTACTTTGGTCCTCATTGTTAAAATCATAAATCTGCTTAAATACCACAATGAGGTATGGTGCTGTTTCTAAAAACGGCTTGTGCCAATCTGTACCAAATTGGTTCAAATCTTTAAGCCATTCATCTGGCGCACGTGAAGAATAAAACTCTTTTTCTTCTTTTTCCGCGTAGATGCGAATATCCTTTTTTATGGCTGGGTCATTTACTATTGAAAAAAACCATGGCTGCTTATTTGCGCCGGATGGAGCTGATCCCGCTGTTTTAATAGCATTTTCTATTATTTCTTTTGGAAAGGACTTATTTGAAAATTCGCGGACTGTTCGTCGGGTTTTCATTAATTTTAGAAATTCTTCCGAGTGCTTTATCATTTCCGATTCGGGAGACGACTCAAAATTTAAGGGCTTAAATGACATGATTATTCTTCCTTCTGTTATCAACAGTTTAATTGAATTTAATCCTTGCATCATAGAACTCCTTTCGTAAAAACTCACTCATATGTTAGACCTATTAATCCAACTGGATCATAAAATGTTTTCATTGCTAAATCAAGGTGTCGCAAACCCGGTTTTTGATTTTGTAATGCCATTCATAACAAATCAAAATAATTGGATTCTGCCAATACTCTTTGGATTTGCTTATCTCGGGTGGAAAGATGGTAAAAGAGGATTATTCGCAATTGGAATTTTGTTCGCAACATTTATTTTTACAGATGTTGTATGTGCACAGATCATTAAACCATTGGTCGGAAGACTTAGGCCTTCCCATGATAATTTAGAGGGGTTGAGACTTTTAGTCGGAGCGGGTGGACAATTCGGTTTTGTTTCAAACCATGCGGCAAATTCATTTGCAGCAGCATTTGTTCTCGGATCATTTTATAAAAAAATTCGCGTTCCTCTTTTTGTATTGGCAACCGTGATTGCCTTCAGTAGAATATATGTTGGAGTACATTATCCTGCAGATATTATTGTAGGAGCTCTGGTGGGAATATTGTTTGGAGGATTGGTTCTTAAATTGTTTTCTCAAAGCCCTTGGAAAACCTATTTGGAAAAGGATATTTAACATGCGCCCGATTGAAATTTTAATTTGCATATTACTTAGTGGATCTACTTGGATCATAATCAGAGCGAACGCTCGAGCTGATCATTTAATACGTATTTTGTTTTTAACCGTTCTGCTCTGCCTTTTTCACCTTTCCACTGAGGGATACCGCATACAGATGGTTCCTGCGTATGGGTTGTTGGGATATTTATTTTTACGGATCAAGTTGAAAAATAAAATTTCGATTGGAACAAGCGGAAAATCTTTGCTGGTGCTCTGGATTGTAATTGCAATCCTTTTTCCGTTGGTCGTATCAGTTCCAATATTGCCCAAACCCAGCGGTCCATTTTCGATTGGCACCCGCGTTTTCCAATGGACAGACTCAACACGCTTGGAATGGTTTACTGATAAAAACCCTAACGACTTAAGAAAATTGGTGGCACAGGTTTGGTATCCGGCAATCGACGATGGAGAAAAAAATGCTCCGTATATGGATCATATGAACCAACGAGCAGAAATGCTTGGGAACGCGGGTGGCGTACCCGGATTTTTAATTGAACAATTGGGGTTGGTTAATACACATAGTTTGTTAAATGCAAAACCTGTTTCCTCAAGCGCAGATATCCCCCTTATTTTGTTCTCACATGGAATTACAGGGCAACGCTCTTTGCATACTATTTTATTCGAACACCTTGCAAGTTTTGGGTATTGCGTTGTTGCGCTCGATCATCCATACGATTCAAATTTGACAATTTTCCCGGATGGCACAAGTGCAGATTATCGATCAAATATAACCGGAAACCCCGATAGCTTAGCCATCCGCCGTAAACAACTAAATACAAGGGTTGCTGATATAAAATTCATTGCAAATAAAATGGAGCAAATGAATCAAATCGATGGTGAATTCTACAATGTTTTAAATATGGATAAGGTGGCTATTGTTGGGTATTCGTACGGAGGCGCCACAGCAATTCAAACTACATTTGAAGATAGCCGATTTAAGGTTTGTATTGTGTTGGACGCTTGGACAAACCCGGTTCCATATCAAATTATTGACAAAGGAATTGATAAACCGTTTTTGAGTTTAAGTCGTCCACGTTGGGATAACAATCCCAATAGATCAATCTTGCTTGATACTATAATTTCGTCCGGGAATTTAGATCAATATAATTTTGTAATCATGGGAACAGAGCATTTGGACTATACCGATACGCCGGTTTTAAATCCGTTTAGCGACTATGTATTAGGTACGGGGTCTATTGATAATAAACGGGTTTTAGACCTTGTGAATCAATTTGTACGTGGTTTTTTAGAAAAATATTTAATCCAGACCGATGAAGATTTTTATTCTATTCACCAAGCGTTCCCGGAAGCAATAATTCAATAATAGTCCTATATTAAGATTGCCTTATCATATATAACAGGTGTAATTTATTTAACTTGGTTTTTTAATGGAAATTTCGTCTACAAATTAAAATCAGGAGCAAAACATGAAAAAAATCTTATTAATCCCCGTGGTATTCATTTTGACCAGCAGTGCTTTTGCTGATACCTGTGTGGAGTGCCATACAAAAATCACACCAGGCGTCGTCACTGACTGGGAAATCAGCAGACATTTTGATGAAGAAGTTGGGTGTGAATCATGTCATGGTGAAGGACACAATACGATGGACGATTTCGCGTTGACGGAAATTCCGACAGCAGAAACTTGTGCTTCCTGCCATGAAGATCAGGTTGGGCAATATAAAAAGGGCAAACATTCATTTGCGTGGGCTGCTTTAAAGGCTATGCCCACAACTCACTTTAAGCCTATGGAATTAATCGATGGAGGAAAAGGATGCGGTGGGTGTCATAAAATTGGAATAAAAAGCGATGATGATATAAAACAACTTAAAGCTGATGGTCATATATTTGGGTATTCATCCTGTGACGCATGCCATACGCGCCATGTTTTCTCGTTAGAAGAGGCCCGTCAGCCACAAGCATGTCAAACCTGCCATATGGGTTTTGACCATCCCCAGTGGGAAATGTATTCATCTTCAAAACATGGTGTTAGATATTTATTAAAACAAAACGGCATCCTTCCAAAAGAAACGTCAGCGCCAACATGTCAAACTTGCCACATGCAGGATGGTAATCACGAAGTAAGAACCGCTTGGGGGTTTCTTGCGGTTCGAACCAATGGTCTTGCACCATATCCGGGCGAAAGCGATGAGTGGTGGGCTGACCGAGTAACTATTTTACAGGCGTTGGGCGTGTTGGATCCAGAAGGAAAACCCACAGCAAGACTTGAGGTTGTAGATAAGGCCCAAGTGGCGCGATTAACGGCAGAAGGCTTTGATAAAGAACGTGATAAAATGATTGCCATTTGCGGCGAATGCCATTCGGAAAATTTTGCTCGGGGTGAACTTGAAAAAGGAGATGAAATAATCCGCAGAGGTGATGAATTGCTGGCAGAAGCCATCCGAATTATCGCAGATCTATATAAAGACAAACTGTTAGAAAAGCCTGATCATTATGCTTACGATTTCCCGGATTTGCTTGCATTTCATGACGCGCCCACTCCTATTGAACAAACTTTATTTGTGATGCATTTGAAGCATCGCATGCGGTTGTTCCAAGGCGCGTTTCATAATAACCCAGATTATACACTCTGGTATGGATGGAATGAAATGGTGATGGACCTCACCGAGATAAAACATATGGCGGCAGAAATTCGTGAAGATAGTGGTGGATGATATTTATCAAAAATGTTTAAGTAGATTTACTACATAACATTTATTTTGTAAATTGAATGCCCCGCTTAGGCAGGGCATTCTTTTTTTAATCATGTAATCAAAAAGGCAATCGATGAAAATTTTTATTCTACTCATGGCAACATCACTCTCATTTGGTCAAGAATATGTTGGAAGCAAAAAATGCAAATCTTGTCACAATAAAGAAAAATCCGGTGCACAATATGTCGTTTGGAACAAGTCTCCTCACGCCCATTCCTACGAAACTTTAAAAACACCCGCCGCTAAAGAGACGGCAATTAATCTTGGAATTACAACAAACCCTTGGGAAACTCCCGAATGTGTCCGTTGCCATACTACAGCCTTTGGAAAAGGGGGATATGAGCTCAAAGATGAGGCCTTTTGGAATCAAGTAACGAAAAAAGACAAACCAACCAAAGATGTCAAACGTATGGCGGGCTTGCAGAATGTTGGTTGCGAAGCGTGTCATGGCCCGGGAAGTAAATATAAATCTAAAAAGAAAATGGACCATATTTTTTACGGCAAAATAGACCAAGAAAAGTTTGGGCTTATTACACCATCTGAAAAAGTATGCAAACAGTGTCACAATGAGGAAAGCCCTAATTTCAAAGCATTTGATTATGAAAAAAGCTACGCAGCAATAGCACACCCATATCCAGATGGATTTAGGAAAATGAAAATGAAAAAAAGAAAAAAATAATGGGAAAGGATAAATCAAAGAAAACACAAAGTCGGCGGACTTTTCTCGATTGGGCATTGAGAGGTGGGCTAACTGCTTGGTTTGGAAGCATGGCATATCCTGTTTTCAAATATATGATTCCACCCGATGCGCCCGAACTAAATATTAACAGAATTGAAGTGGGAACCTTGGCTGATTTTCCCCTCGGTTCATCAAAAATTATACGAATGGGTAGAAAACCTGTTTTAATTCTTCGGAAGAAAGACGGCAATTTTAAAGCCTTGGAAGCAACCTGTACACATTTAGACTGTACCGTCCAATTTAAAAGAGAAACGGAACAAGTATGGTGTGCTTGCCATAACGGTTTTTATGATGTTGAGGGTCGCAATGTTTCAGGACCGCCTCCTCGTCCTCTTGGAAGATTTAACGTAGTTCTTAAAGATGATAAAGTTATCATTACAAAGCCGGATTTAATTTGAATAAAATCTTTCAATGGATTAATGATCGCTTAAATTTGAGCGAAGCTATTGCTTTTGCGACTAAAAAAAGAGTTCCTGTATTTTATGGAACCGTTTGGTACTATCTAGGAGGTATTTCACTTTTTCTTTTTGCTACTCAACTTGTTACCGGCATTCTTCTTATTTTATATTACCAGCCGGGTTCTACAACAGCCTTCGAGAGTGTAAAATTTATTGTTAGTAAAGTCGAATTTGGATGGCTTATTCGAGAACTACACAGTTGGTCTGCGAATTTATTCATCCTATTTGTATTTGCTCATATGTTTACGGTCTTTTTTGCAAAAGCGTACCGAAAACCGCGAGAGATGACTTGGATTTCGGGAATGATTCTTCTTGTTTTGGGGCTTGCTTTCGGGTTTTCAGGATATTTGTTACCTTGGAATGAGTTAGCATATTTTGCCACTAAAGTTGGTTCTGATATTGCCGGCGCCGTTCCTTGGGTGGGTGAATTCTTATTACAAGTTTTACGAGCTGGGGACGAAGTAACCGGCGCAACCCTCACTCGGTTTTATGGGATACACATTGCAGTTCTGCCTGGTATATTTACTATCATTCTCGCTTTTCACTTAATGTTAGTTCAGATTCAAGGAATGAGCGTACCGCCTGAAATCGAAAAACTTCCGGAAGAAAAAAGACAAACCATTCCATTTTTCCCAGACTTTGTTTTACGAGACTTTATGGTTTGGTTAATTGTGTTAAACGTTGTGGCATTGCTCGCCGTTTTCTTTCCATGGGAATTAGGGAATAAAGCAGATCCCCTGGCTCCGGCGCCGGCCGGGATTCGCCCTGAATGGTATTTTATGTTTATGTTTCAAACATTAAAATTAATTCCTGCTCATGTGTTCTTTTTGGAGGGCGAGTTGTTCGGAATTTTATTATTTTCTATCGGTGGGCTCATCTGGTTTTTCGTGCCCTTTTTAGATAAAAAAGCACATAAAGGAATCCGATCAAAATTTTGGACTTGGTTTGGTATTCTATTAATTATTTATATGATAATATTGACAATTTGGGGGTACTTGGTTTGAAGAAGTGGCTATTCTTTATAACCTTCGGTTTTACCGCAACGATTATAGCGGAAGAAGATAGTTGCATTTCTTGCCATTTAGATCAAGATGAGGGAGAAATACTTGTTGAAGGGTTTTTGTCAGGAATTCATGCAAACAAAAACATTGGCTGTGCGGGTTGCCATGGTGGAGACCCAGAAGCGTTTGATGATGAAGATGAAGCAATGTGGGATGTGGATGATTTTCTTTCTGATATAACGAAGCATGATCAGCTCGAAATGTGTGGTAAGTGCCATAGTTCGCCCAAATATATGATGCAGTTCTCAGCATCGATAAAGACGGACCAAGTAAGCCAATATAAAACTAGTAAGCATGGTGAGTCTCTGATTTCCGGAAATGAAAAAGGCGCTATTTGTACTGACTGCCACAGTGTGCACGGAGTGCTGTCAGTTGATGATCCGCGATCGACTGTTTATCCAACAAACCTGCCAACTACATGTGGAGAATGTCATTCAAATGCTTCTTATATGGAAGGCACGGATCTACCAACTGATCAATTTGAAAAATATCAAAATTCAGTTCATGGAAAAGCACTTTTAGAACATGGTGATATTGGATCTCCAGCCTGTAATGATTGTCATGGAAATCACGGTGCTACACCGCCTGATATTTCTCACGTAAAAGATATTTGCGGAACGTGTCATATAAACAATAGAGACCTATTTCAAAATAGCCATCTCTTTTCAGCGTTGGCTGAGGGGGGATTTGCACAATGTAGCGCTTGTCATAATAATCATGAAATCATCAAACCCGATGACACATTATTAGATTGGTCTGACAATTCGTTGTGTCGCCAATGCCACCCGGAAGGCGGCGAAGCTAAATTGATGGCTGACCACTTTTATAACTTAATTGATAGTTTGAAAACTAGTTTAGATCAGGCTCAAAATCTGGTAAAGGCTGCCGAACAAAAAGGAATGGTGGTAAGTGATTTGCTTTTTGATTTAGATGAAACGAGGAAAACGCTAATACACACTAGAACCAATATACATAGTTTTAATATTGATTATGTTGACTCAAATGCTGTAGCGGGATTTAAAGCTGCCCAGGCGGCAATGATGGGGGCAAACGCCAGTTTGAACGAATTTGGTTTTCGCCAAAAAGGACTTTTTCTTTTTTCATTCATTATTACGTTTCTCGTTTTAGTCCTTGGTATAAAAATTAAGGGTTTAAAAGAAAATAATTAAGGGTCATGACTAGTTTAGCGTTTTATTTCGAAAGTTTTCGAGTAATATTTGGTAGATATTTTCATGCCTGTAATTGAACCTAAACTCACTTTCTTTCAAATGAAAATAGAACGCATTTTTATGGATTCCACGATATTTAGAAAGCCTGGTTTTCGCGTACCCCCAAAAGCTCTCAATCCCATTAATA
>JABIDL010000023.1 GCA_018651745.1 Candidatus Neomarinimicrobiota bacterium
ATAAAAACTAAATCCAAAGAAAATAAATGAATGAAACATGGATACAATGGGACGTGCTTTGGCAATGGGCTTTTGCAGAAATACATCAATCAAGGCAGTAATAAACCGCCCAATGAGATTATCACTTCTATCTGCATTTGCACCTGATTTAACCGTTTTAAAAATTCGGTTAAACCCTTGAAATGCCAAGGCACCACAGATAATGACTAATAGAATAAATGCAATTTGTTCGTTAGGACTTAACATGGATTAATCTTCCAGCTCTTCAACCAATTCTTCCACCACATCGAATAAATCTTCTGCCATTCCATAATGAGCCACATCAAAGATGGGTGCATTTTTATCCGAGTTAATGGCAATAATTGTGGATGAACTTTTCATGCCTTCAATATGTTCCGGTGCGCCAGAAATGCCCAAAGCAATATAGACTTTTGGTTTTACTTTCATTCCGGATTTACCCACTTGATGTGCTTTCGACATCCAGCCCGCATCCACTAACGGACGGGAACACGCCAAATCAGCATCCAATACTTCAGCTAATTCTTCCGCCAATTCTATATCGTCTTTGCTTCCAATTCCACGACCTACCGCTACAAGAATTTCACTTTGAGTAATATCCACATCCGCTGCTTCCGGTTCAATGAGTTGCTTAAATCGAACTTTTCCTGCACCTGAATCAGCAGAAAAATCTTCTACCGATGGTGATCCTGGACTTTTGCCAGCATCCGCATTGAATGCGCCTGCTAATATCATCGCTACGGCAGAACCAGCCACATCAGTGACTACATTCATTTTTCCGCCATACAAAGAACTGGTGCATGAAAATCCACTACCACTTGCACTCATATTCATACAGTAAGAAACGGTTGGCAACTCTAATGCGGTCGCAACCGAATTGGCAATATCCATTCCCATGGATGTAGAGCCAACCATCACCAATGAAGGCGATTTTGCACTCACCACAGACTGAACAGCCGCAGCATAGGATTCCGGATTAAAATCGTCACTTCCACCAACCGAAATAACAGAATCGGCTACGCCCAATTCACCGGCTTTTCCGTTCATGCTCCCAAATGTAACGGCGACACATTGACCACCGGACGCACCGGCTAATTCTTTGGCTTTTCCCAGCATTTCAAAAGTAATGTCCTGGAATTCGCCCTTTAAATGTTCAGTTATGACTAAAATATCGCCCATTAGATAACCCCTTTATCTTTTAAAACTTCGATTAAATCTTCCACATCGTCCAGCATTTTCGCACCGGAACCTTTTGCAGGTGGTGCCATACTTGCAACATTGCTTCCACTCCCACCACCTAAATCGCCCATGGATACTTCTTCGATAGATGCGGTTTCCTGCACTTGGCGAATTTTACTCACTGGTGCATATCTTGGCGCTTTCTTCGCAGCTTGAATGCCCAATACGGCCGGCATATCCACTTCAAATTCGCCCATCATACCACCTGAATATTCTTTATGCACTACTGCTGTTCCACCTGAAACACTCACGCCGGACACAACACTCACGCATGGTGCACCTAAATAGCTCGCTACAATGGGTCCCAATTGTCCATCTCTGTCATCTACAGATTGGACACCGGTAAATACCATATCATACCCTTCTGTTTCTAAAGCATTGGCAAATGCTTTTCCCAGTTGATGGCTATCGGAAGGATTCCCACCCGTAAGCTTGACCGCTTTATCCGCACCTTTGGCAATAGCCGTAAAAAGCATTTTATCTGCCCCATCACTGTCAATCGCCATAGCGACTACTTCATCAGCAGCGCCACTTTCTTTCAATAAAATGGCTTCTTCTAATGCATGGTCATCAAATTCATTTAATTTAAATTTTATATCGTCCGTATCTAATGCTTTCCCGGAAGCATCTACTTCCAAGTCTTCCACCAAATCTGGAACTTGTTTTAATGGGACTACTATTTTCATTTTTTCTCCTGTTTTTTTCCACCAAGACGCGAAGGCACAAAGGATTTTTTCAATATTTTTCTTTGTGACTTTGAGCCTTTGTGGCAATGTTATTCACTCATTTCATTTTTTGGACAAAGAAATGTCGTGTTTGTCCATCTTCATTTATGTTTAATAATTTTTGTCCAGTCGACCTGCACCAGGCTTCCATATCCGGAACAGCTCATGGATGAGAACTGGTTAAATGTAAAATATTTCCAACCGATAATTTTTTCATGGCTTGCCAAGACCGAATCACAGGCATTCCCATTCCGCAATCCCCTGTTTCTATATGCATATCGACTTTCATTAAGCTTCTGCGTCGTCTCCCATGCAGTAATCCATGATTTCAATAATATCCATGACGATCAATTTTCCATCATTATTTGTTGATTTAATGGCATCTTCGAATCGAGATACTTCATAAGGACAGCACACTGCCAAGACTTCTGCGCCCACTTCGATGGCTTCCTTCACACGGTTTTCGGATAAGCGTTCCGTGGTATGATCAGCGACCAAGCCATCCAGCCACATTCCGCCGCCGCCGCCGCCACAACAATAGCCTTGTTCTTTGCAACGATACATTTCAGAAAATTCAATTCCTGGAATCGCATTTAACAAAATTCGTGGCGCATCATATTCTCCGTTATGGCGACCCAAATAACATGGGTCATGAAAAGTCACTTTCTTTGGAAAAGGTCTCTTCATGAGTTTGGATATAGCGTCAATTTGTTCAGCCAAAAATTGAGTATAATGTTGAAGATTATATTCTTTCCCGGTAACGGCTGGATAGAATTTCTTAAAGGCGTTAAATGCGTGCGGATCACTTACCACCAATTTATTATGGTCATATTTATCGAATTGCGCACCATTATGTTCTGCCAATTCTTCGAATAAGCCCGTCTCACCCACCAGTCGTTGAGAGTCACCATCGCATTTTTCTTCTTTCCCTAAAATTCCAAAATCAACATTCAAACGATTAAAAACGCGAACCATAGATTTTGCCGCATCATTTCCACGACCATGGAATGAAAAATAATCACTCACATACCATAAAATATCCACTGGCTGGGGATCATCTTCTTTGGATAAATCGCGAACCGGCTCATCAAATTTCTTCAGCCACTTCACACGTTTCCGGGCAGAATCGCCCATGGGATTTCCATACTCTGCTACATTTTGCAACATATCTTGAAGCTCAGCCGGAACATTTCCATTCAAAACCGCTTGCTCTCGAACTGCTGGCATAATTTTCATCATATCTACTTCTTTGGGACAAACGCGTAAACAATTGGAACATGTTGTGCACATCCACAAATCATCATGCGTAAATAAATCCATGCCTGTTTGTAGCTTCCTGTAAATTTTTCTTGGGCCATAACTACCCACATTGTCAACGGGACAAACACCGATACATTGTGCACATTGATAACACCATCCCATGGATTCTCCGCCAACCAAGTCACGCACATTCTCCAATCCCGTAATATCGTATTCTGTAATTTCCCGTGGTTCATACATTTTATTCCATTCACCGGAAATATCAATCCCATCGATAACGACATTATCTTTTTGAATCCACTTTTCGTATTTATGTTCAGACATACTCTATCCTTGTTTAGACAGGATAACAGGATTGACAAGATAAGAAAATAAAAGTTTGTATATTTTTATCATGTTTTTCAACCTATTTCTCTGTCGATTAATTTTATCCTGTAATCCAGTTTAATCTAATATTCTAACTTTTCGTTTAATTTCTACTTTTTTCTCACCAAAATTTATGAGAAGTCCTACATCCTTTTTAGTCGAAGTAAGATAATTTACCAATTGGACTTCATGAGATTTAGCCAAAGTTCGAATTGATTTATACTCAACTATAACTTCTCCCATAACAAGTTTATCCACAAAATATTCTCCAACTATTTGGTTTTCATAGTAAACAGTTATGGCCTTTTCCATTTCGTATTTCAAACCAATTTTATCCATCTCAATCGCCATACATTTTGCATAAACTGATTCCAAGTATCCGAAACCCATCGTGTTATACACTTTGTATGCGCATCCAATTATCTGTTCTGTTAATTCTTCGTATTTCATTTTTTAATAGACGGGATTACAGTATTTGCAGGATAAGAAAATACCGTTCCGTAATTATTTTTTATCTGCTGGTTTATTTCAATTATTATTTTCAAGCCATTTTTCTTTTTTTTAGTTTTTTATAATCCTGTTTTATCCTGTAATCCTGTAATCCTGTCCAACTTATATACACCCAAAACTCTTTGGGCTAATTCTGATAATTCGGGTAAAATTCTATTGAATTCTTGAGAAAGTTTGACACGGAAAACGGTATACATATAAACGGCATACACACATGCGAGAAATACATCTGTCCCAAATAAACCTTTCCCTGAATCGGAAAATCCAATACTGTGCCCCACTGCATTGACCAAAGCCAATGATTGTCCCACTTTACCATAAATTTCACCATCGGATTGCCCAGATAGGTCTACACCTTCTTGAACAATTAATGGCAGTGAGCCGGTTCCTGTTTTTGAATCCCATATCCAATTGGTCCATAGCCAATATTTCTTCGGATTGGAAAAATGCAAGAGTTCGCTGGCAAAATTCACACGCATGGGGCCGTCCAACTTGTCCACTGAATCAATGAATCTATTAAAGCGTAGATCAATGTTATCATCGCTATATAACAAATCAGTTATGGATTGTTGAAGCGATTCAAATCCGTTGGCTTTTAAGATGCGATTCGCTTTCCGTTTTATGGAAAAGATCGAACCGACCAGTTGACAAAATTCATTTTCTGTCAAATCAGAAATATGATCTTCTGATAATAAATCAGAAAATAAATTGGCCTTTTTTTCCAACTTTAAGCCAATATCTTCTAATTCAGTAGAAGTCGCTAATTTGGTAGCTTCTTTCATGAATTCCATAGCTGCTTCTGAATCCACCACTTCTTGAATACTTACATTATCGTAAAGCATTTAGGCAGACTGTAGTTCAGATTTCCTTAAAAACGCGCAAGCTTTCATTACCGCAGATCCACCCATAGAGATGGAATCTTCCAAATCTGCAGGTCCAGCAGCAGCACCTGCTACAAATACACCCGGCACTTTAGTTTGAACTGTATTCAAAGCACCACCAGTGGTTTCAATGAATCCATGTGATTCCAATGGCAATTTAAATGTGCCGGCCATTTCGGTCGTTCCTTTACTCGGCTCCATTCCCACGGATAATACAACCATGTCCATTGGGATTTCCATTGGGCGACCCATGGTAGTATCTTCACCTTTGACTAACAGTTTGGCTCCACGTTTAGTGATTTCTGTCACGATACCGCGAATAAAATTCACATTCTTTTCTTCCTGGGCCTTCCAATAGATTTCATCTTCCCAGAAGCCATACATACGCATATCAATGTAAAAAACGAAAACACGTGTTTCAGGTAAAATATCTCGAATTTCAATCGCTTGTTTGCATGCTATTCCACAACATACTTTTGAGCACCATTGATTTCCAATTTGACGATCACGACTTCCCACACATTGGATAAAACAGATTTGTTCTGGTTTTTTACCCGTGGATGGCACAAGAAAATTGTCTTCTTTCAACATTTTTTCAGCATCCACCAAAGTGATCACATCATCATGCTCATAATAACCATACATTTGTGTTTCTTTGCCCGGATCGAAATGCTGGAATCCAGTGGATACAATCACAGACCCAACATCCACCACTTCTTCATTGGAACCATTTTGCAAAGTTACTTTCAAATTTGGCGCATCGCCTTCAGATCCAATCACCGATGTATTCAATCGAATATCCACCAACGGATTATCCGTAATGGCATCCACCATTTCTCCCATAGCTTCTTCAGCGCTTCTCATATCCGGCGTTAATGCTGCATAATGTGCAGAAATGGGGTTACCACCCAATACATCGGATTTATCCACCAAAATGGCATGATATCCAAGGTCTGCAATTCCACGAGTGGCTTCCAATCCAGCGGGGCCACCCCCAATAACTAAAATTGGTTTATTTGACATCTGCATCCTCCCAGGTCATAAAATCAAGTTCGCCACTTTCGATTCGTTCGGCAATGGCTTCAAATTCGCCCCATGCTTTCTTATGGTCAATTCCCATCTTTTCAAGCAAAGGTTTATTATCAACGCCGTGCCAGTGTAACTGACACACATTATACGGATGTGCTCCCATGGCTAATGCTGCAAATTGCGCAT
The DNA here is from genome assembly GCA_018651745.1 of Candidatus Neomarinimicrobiota bacterium. Taxonomy (NCBI): domain Bacteria; kingdom Pseudomonadati; phylum Fidelibacterota; species Fidelibacterota bacterium. Next base: position 6,215 of record JABIDL010000023.1, read on the forward strand.
CAGACAAAACAGGAATGCCCACATTTCTCCCATGAGCTTGTGCTGCAAATTGACTTTTATCCAATGTGGTTACACAACCCGTGTCATGAGTAATGGTCACATCCGGATCTGCTTCTTCTTTCATCCGTTCAATTTTTCGTATAGTAGAAAAGGATCGTGAAAAATCTCGACTCACCAAAATATGGCGAAATCCAAATCCACAGCAATCGTGCCAAGTGGAATAATCCGCCGCCGTGGCACCTAATGCTTCCACGAGCCCCGTTACAATAGCCGTTCGTTGACCATCATATAATTCCCTATCATAAATTGCATCTTCCACCACCAATTTATGATAATGACAAGCAGGATGAACTGTTGTGGTAATATTTCTAAAATCAACAACTTGCCGTTCTGCTATACGATGTCGCATCACATGAATCCATTCAGAATAATGAACAATTTCTTCTGGAAAGACAAATGGCATTTTCAAACGATCCATAATTCGGCGGACTTGGTCCCGTAATTCAGGATGATGGATGATTTCTTCCCGTGTTTCTTTATAATGCCCAAAACTTGTTCCACAGTGAATGAGTGGAAAATACCCATCCAATTTTGCCTGGGCGAAATTTCTTACAGCAATCGCCGCTTGAGCTGCAGGATTTGATGTGGATGAAGCATAATAATTCCAAGCCGTGCAGGAAGATTGATCTTTTGGATCATAATAATCCAATCCAAATTGACGATGTAACCAGAATATTGCGGTAGAATATCCGGGAATATGTCCGCACTGCCCACAGGATTTATGATGCCACGTATGTTCAATGGGGATTTTTTTCTTTCGGCCATATTTTGTTTCTACTTCCACAATTGGTTCTGGCACACGATGGACTTCTAATTCGCCTTTCGCTTCCAATTCAAATAATTTTTCCCGATAATCTTCCGTTGGCGGTTTCCCATCACGGACAAATTCTCTTAAAGGAACTTTAGATTCCGTATGAACCGCTGGCGCTTGTGTTGTTGTTTCCATATAATTCCCTTTATTCTTCTAAAACATTTTCAAAATCATCAATATCATATCCATTGTCGTCCAATAATTCTTCCATCACCTCTTCTAAAATCATGTATATACCTTCATCGATGCCTTCAATGAGCTCCAAATTCCCGGTCAATTTCCAAATCATGTATAATTCTAATCGCGTTTTTTCTGAAACATCCCAAGCCAGTTCAGTGGTATGAAGTGTTTCTGGTGGAATTGCACGACGCCAAACATCCAAATTTTCTGCAACGGCCTTTACATCTGTTCCCCAATCTGGGAAAAAGTCTGGCTGAAGCATATCTGGCGCCACTTGCGTTCCAGTGGACATAACCTTGTAAATAATTCTACTATATGCTTTAAGGGCATCTTTTGCAGATTGCATACCGGCACGAACCGCTGCATCTCGCATCATAAGAATAATTCCACCTGGATTGTTTTCTCTGGGACATCGTGTGCAAGAATAACATTGAGAACAATCCCAAACGCTGTCATTCAATAATTCATAAAACGTATCCACATCTTCTCTTGCCATAATTTGAGCAAAAACCCGTGGACTAAAATCGTAAAACCGGGCAGATGGACATGCAGCCACACAAATGCCACATTCATAGCATCCATATAAATTGTGATCATAACGCATGTCATCTTTCACTTCTTTGAAGAGCTTTAATTTCTCTTCATAAGGGACATCCATGTATTTAGCATCTGTATAAATTGACATCTTAATTCCTATTTTTTTTGACACGAAGACACGAAGACTCTAATTGAGTTTTGATATTTTTTGACCCCTTTGTGTTTCCCCAATAACAGGGGAAAATATTTGGTTTCATTTCAACTTTCATTTCTTTGTGTCTTTGAGCCTTTGTGGCTATTTTCTAATTCTAAAAAATCTTTTTCTAATTGGTCGACTTTCGGTAATCCCACAATCCGTTTTATTTCTATTTCATTTTTATAAAATATCATTGTTGGAATTGTTTTGATTCCCACCTTCTGCGCTATTGAAAGCCCAGTCTTATTTTCCAATTTGACCGTTTCCAAATTTAAATTGCCATGAGCTTCAGATAAAGCCCACGCCATCTCCACAGCAGGACCACATCCCCCGCAAGCAGGATGTGTAAAAATACGAAGAGTCATTTTGGCCAAGGCACATCAAGGCTTTGTTTTAGCCTTCAAATCCTTCACAATGGATGCATTCACCCATTTCTTTTTCTGTCATATAACCATCAAATCCAGAAATTGCATCATCACCCATAACTAATTCGCCAGAGTCGCCATCATAATCAGTTGGCTGTATTCGAACAATCCACCCTTGTTTATATGGACTCCTATTCAAAACAGTAGCATCACTTTCTACAGCATCATTCTTGGCTACAATTTCTCCGGCAAATGGCGTCTTAACTGGCCCGACCCATTTCCCACTTTCAACCGTGGCAATGCTTTTGCCTTTTTTAACTGATTTTCCCACTTTTTTTGCACGGCAATGAAGCATGGCTCCTGCCAACGATTGGGCAATATCTGTCATACCCAAATCAACGGTTCCATCATCATTTTTTTTAATCCATACATTAAAATCCACATGATATTGAAGATCATCCGGTAGCATACAATTTTTTAATTCAGCCATAATATTCCTTTTTACTAATAGGTTAATACCATATTACTATCGAGACCTTCATCTGTCATGAAGGCAGCGCCGACAACGCCATCACATTCTTCAATCAAATCTTCTTCTGTCATATCATGAAGTTGAAGCGCTGCAGAACAAACATACATTTCTGCATCTGCTTCTTTTGCATCACGAATAAAGTCCATAACTGATTTTCCGCCTTCTTTCGCATATAGCGCATCAGCTTCACCTTTTTTCATAAGTAGCACACCATCAATTTGGAAAATGATCATTACTTCATTATCCATGGCAGCAGCAACACTTGCCATATAGAAAGGTGTTGCGCATCGTTGTGGTGTTGCTGGCCCCGATGTAACAAATATGGTTACTTTTCCGTCTTCTGACATTTTATTTCCTTTATCTTCTATACAAATAATTGAATATCTGCATCTGCAGCATATTCTAAAAAGGTGGCCGCCCCACCAACATCTACACCATCAATGAATTCTTCTTTTTGAAACCCAAACACATCCATGGTCATTTGACAACCGATAAATTTGACTCCGGATTCCAAACACATGTCTCTTAATTCTTCAATGGATGCCACGCCTTTATTTTTAAATGTTTGTTTCATAAGGCCAGTAGCCATTGATTCAAATCCAGGCATATTTCCCATCAAAACATTTGGCATTGGCCATTCAAAATCTTGAAATCCTTTTGGGCCAAACGGCATTTTCATGGGCATAGCCGGATTGGTTGCAGGCGCTACTTTTGCCTTAATATCCTTTTTAAGTAATGTTAATCCATAGAATGTGAAAAAGATTTGAACTTCCATATCCAATGCAGCAGCCGTGGATGCCAAAATGAATGGCGGGTAAGCCCAATCTAATGTTCCTTGGGAGGCAATTAAGGCCATTTTCTTTTGTTCACTCATAATAAACTCCTCTCGAGATTATTTTTATTTTTTATTGAATTATTTTAAAAGTATTAAGATTTTTTAATAAAAAATGTATAAATACCATCTTCAACATTGTGAGACAGTAATTCATTCCCTGTTCGTCTAGACCAAGCATTCATGTCATTGATTGATCCTGGGTCTGTAGCTTCCATTTTCAAAACTTGACCCACATCCATCGCATCTACCTGTTTTTTAGTTTTTAGGATAGGTAAAGGACAATTCATTCCTTTACAATCCAGCTCCTGATCATATGTTGTATCGTTCATGTGACTCCCTTTTAGTTGTTTGGTATGCTAAATTCAAAATCCCATTCGCCGGAATCTAGTTTCGCCTGGACTTCGCTCATGCAGTTGAGAATTTTGCTAATAAAATTATTGGCCAAAGAATAAAAATATCGTGTGCCTTCTTGACGAAAAGTAACAATAT
>JABIDL010000024.1 GCA_018651745.1 Candidatus Neomarinimicrobiota bacterium
CCTGTAATACCACCAATAATGTGATAAAAGGCTGTCAAGTTGCAGTACATACCTGGCATATGTCTTCCCCCAATCTTGGTCATGGTCCCTACAGACTCAGACCCTGGCTTGATGTTTCATACGATTTATTGGGTTACAACTATATTTACAGCAATGAAGTCAATTTCCATAATCAGGGAAGTACCATTTACGCCATAGGCAACAACTGGTCTGGTTCAGAATGTTCTTATGAAGACCCTTGGTCCTTGAATGGGAATGATACACTTGAAAATATATTCTGGGAACCGGTCTTAGCTGATCTTGTGCCCGGTCTTACAATATCGCCTGTGGAATTGTATGGACAAGCCTTAAACCTTGAAGTTAGAGGTGCTTTTGAAGCAGCACTCGATCTTTATACTCAAGTTGTGATTGCAGTCCCGAATGAAAAACCGGGTGACCTTGCACTCTACGGAATGGCTCGGTGTTACAAGGCACTGAATCAAGAAGACGCCATGATACTGGCTCTTGTTTCTATTTCAGAGCAATTTGAAGGAACCGGTGTCCATAAACACGCTCACTCACTCTTATCATCTCATAAGATCAAAGACGGTGAACTACCAATGCTTTTAGAAGCAGAAGGTCACATTCATACCATTCGCACTGAGTACCCGAATCATGAGATGGAGCCCAAACTCTTGTATGAAGAATTTTTGATTGCAAATAAACGCGGCGATGGTCCTTTAGGCAGAACCACTGCAGGCAGCCATGTACAGTTAAGTACAAAAGAGGTGTACCATAAGCTAAAAGAAAACTATCCCGACTCACCGTTTACCTTTCTGGCTGGTTTAGAGTCAGCAAGCAGTAAAAAGACAAAAACCACCGCAGCCGTTCCAACATCATTTACCCTGTATCCCGCCTACCCGAACCCCTTTAATCCAACAACCACCATTCGGTTTAATATTGGCGTAGGGGACGCATTATTGCTTCACCCTACATTGACAATATATGACATCACCGGAAGGTTGGTGGAAACACTGCTCAACGAACCGCTGACACCCGGAACACACGAAATAACATGGAACGCAGAATCGTCATCCACCGGTGTTTACTTTATCGTTCTCACATCAGGAAATGAACGGCAGGTGCAAAAAATTGTGCTGATGAAATAATGAAAATCAGGTAATAATCAAATTCGCTTTGAATGAAAACTGCTCGTAACTTTCGAGCAGTTTTTATTTACCTAACGATTCATGACAACACGAACACACACCTGCGGCGAACTTAATTCAAACGACATAAATGCATCCGTTATCTTAAACGGATGGGTGAATTCTGTCCGCCTCCACGGACAGGTAATTTTTGTTGATTTGCGAGACCGTTACGGTAAAACCCAGATCGTATTTAATTCCGAAGATTATTCCGGTGATTTTGAGGTGGCGAAAAAACTTTCTATGGAAGATGTGCTGAGTATTTCCGGAACAGTGAAAGCGAGAGACACCGGTGCGGTTAATCCTGATTTGTCAACGGGCGAGATTGAAGTAATCGTTTCCGAAATGGAAATGTTGAACGAAGCGGCACCGCTTCCATTTTTGGTTACCGACCGATCAAGTGCCGAAGAAGATTTACGCCTGAAATACCGGTACCTTGAACTCAGGACGGATGAACTTCAGGAAAACTTGAAAATCCGCCACGAGGCCTATCAGGCGGTTCGGACATATTTGTCCGACAAGAATTTTATGGAAGTAGAAACACCGGTATTGATGAAATCCACGCCCGAAGGCGCGCGGGATTATTTGGTTCCGAGCAGAATCCACGAAGGCAAATTTTACGCACTTCCACAATCGCCTCAAATTTATAAGCAAATTCTAATGATTGGCGGGTTTGACCGCTATTTCCAGATCGTAAAATGTTTCCGCGATGAAGACTTAAGGGCAGACCGCCAACCGGAATTCACGCAAATTGATATCGAAATGTCATTTGTGGAAGAAGATGATATTTTATCTGCAATGGAAAACCTTACGCAGCATGTGTTTAAGTCGGTCAAGGGAATTGAGCTTCCAACCCCTTTCCCAAGATTAACGTATGATGAGTCGCTAAACAGATTTGGTTCTGATAAACCAGACACGCGCTTTGGCATGGAATTAATAGATATGAAATCCATCACGGATGCGTCTGAATTCAATGCATTCAAATCAGCCGAAATGGTAAAAGGAATAGCTGTGATGGGCGGAGCAAAATATTCCAGAAAAAATATAGAAACCTTTACGGAATTTGTAAAAAATTATAAAGCCAAAGGTCTTGCATGGATGAAGGTAGAAACCGAGACGTTAACCGGGGGAATTTCTAAATTTTTCTCAGAAGGCTTACAAAAGGAACTCATAAAATCAGCAGAGCTGAAAGATGGTGACATATTATTTTTAATTGGCGATTCGGCAAAAGTGACGCTTTCTGCATTGGGTGCACTTAGAACTGAAATTGGGAAGCAGGAAACCCTCGCTGATGAATCTGAGTTTAAGCCAGTTTGGATAACGGAATTCCCGATGTTTGAAAAAGAGGGAAACAGATATTCTGCACTGCACCATCCTTTTACAGCGCCCCAAGAAGAAGATATCGAAAAACTGGATTCCGATCCCGCTTCCGCTAGCTCCCGCGCGTACGATCTTACGATTAACGGTTACGAAATTGCCGGCGGCTCGATACGGAATCACCAGCCGAAAGTACAGGAAAAGATTTTTGAATTGCTTGGGATGGATGAATCAGAAGCAAAGGATCGTTTTGGCTTTTTGGTGGAAGCACTGAAATACGGAACACCGCCGCACGGAGGCATCGCTTTCGGGTTTGACCGTCTTGTCATGTTGCTGGCAGGAACTGCCAACATCCGCGATGTAATTGCATTCCCAAAAACAACATCGGCGGCATCGCTCATGGATGAGGCGCCGAGCTCTGTTTCCAAAGAGCAGCTGGACGAACTTCATATTCAATCGAAACCGTCTAAAAAGTAAATGGAATCCGCCGGATCAGAGAAGGTCATCTGCATCACCGGCGCCACGGACGGGATTGGAAAAGTTGCGGCTACCGAACTCGCTAATCTAGGATACACTCTGGCTCTTGTCGGGCGAAATCCAGACAAGGGAAACCGAGTTTTGACTGAACTTACTGAAAATACCGGAAATGAAAATATCCGCTTTCTTGCATGCGACTTGTCTTCAATGGCGGAGGTCAGAAAACTGGCGGAGGAGATTAAAACAGATTACAATCAAATGCATGTACTCCTAAATAATGCCGGTGCCTATTTCAGTGAATTCAAAAAAACGGATGAGGGATTTGAGCGGACATTTGCCTTGAATCATCTTTCCTATTTCCTGCTCACCGACCTTCTGTTGGATATGCTCGAAAAAACAGGAAACGCGAGGATCGTCAATGTTGCGTCCGATGCACACCAGGGCGCTAAACTCAGGTTCGAGAATTTACAGGGATTTGACGGCTACAGAGGCTGGCCGGCTTACTGCAAATCCAAACTGGCAAATATTATGTTTACGTATGAACTCGATCGCAGAATTGCAGGAAAAGGCATTACAGTAAATTGCCTTCATCCGGGATTTGTGGATACCAATTTTGGAAACAACAATACTGGCAGTGCAAGAATCGGATTGAATGTCGCAAAAAAAGTGGGAGCCATTTCTCCGGAAAATGGCGGCAAGACCAGTATTTATTTAGTTTCGTCTCCGGAAGTTGATGGCGTAAGCGGAAAATACTTTTCCAAATGCAAACCCAAGAAAAGTAACAAGGCATCTTATATTGAAGCCGATCAGGAAAAGTTGTGGCAGCTTACAGAATCTTTTCTGGCCTGAAACTTTTGAAACAGCATGAAAGTATCCACCTGTAGATATGAAAAATTTCAACCTGCTTACTGTATTGTTAACCGGAACCGTTCTCATGGCCCAGTCAGCGCCTGAGCATTCCGCTACATTCGGCGCCGGATGTTTCTGGTGTGTGGAGGCTGTTTTCAATCGAATTGACGGCGTGACATCTGTGACGGTTGGATATGCCGGCGGAATTACAACCGATCCAACATACAAAGAGGTGTGTTCCGGAACAACAGGACATGCAGAAGTATCTCGGATTGAATTTGATCCTTCTAAAGTTTCTTACAATAAATTGCTTGAAGTGTTCTGGAAAAGCCACGATCCCACTACCATGAATAAACAGGGGAACGATGTTGGAACACAATATCGTTCGGTAATCTTTTACCATAACGAAGAACAGAAAAAATTGGCGACTACATCCGTTAAAAAAGCTCAAAAAGTATTTGATGAGCCGATCATTACGCAGATTGTTCCACTAGATTCATATTACCAAGCCGAAGAAAATCATCAGGATTATTATCGCAATAATCCGAACCAAGCATATTGTACTTACGTCATCCGCCCCAAGCTTCAGAAGCTAAAGCTGGAATGATTATTTTAACCGCAGAGAGCACAGAGAAAAACGATATAATTGAATAGGGATATAGGACTATAATCTCTGATTATGAATCTCTAAATGGAATATTGCTTTCTGCTTAGTGAGTAATTACTTCCCTGCATCTTAATCGGGTTTTGCAGTAACTTCTCCCGTTATGGGTACGTTTTCTTATACGGCATTTTTCACCGGAATACGATCCGCAGCCTTTTTCCTTTTAATTCTTCTCACCCAAACCTCCTGCCCTGATAATCCGGTAGAAACCGAAGACCATCCTCACCAGGCCGACTGTCCGAATGGCTTTCTTCCCTGTGAAA
>JABIDL010000025.1 GCA_018651745.1 Candidatus Neomarinimicrobiota bacterium
TTAATAATTCCCGAAAATTACCAAGACAATGTTCCCGTAGGATTTTATTCTGTTCATACATGGCTTGAGGAAAAATTACTTTCTGTGCAGATGTGGCAAAATGATTATGCCAAAACAGTGTCATATTTTCACGAATTGAAAATGTGTCCTTACGCATTTCCAACCCCCACCATTTAACCAATGTCCTCATCCTTATACGGTAGGTGGCAAGTAATTCCATCACTTCTTCCTGAGTCAGTGTATCCCAGGCAGGAGGCGATTCTGTCACCCACGTATCCGGTGGCCCGGGAGCAGTTTGCGATGCAAGAAGATCGCCGACAGTTTGAGCCATTGTGCTGGCTTCAGTATTTTCTAATTCGGTAAAGGTGGGAGAAAGAAGTGCGCGCCTCAATAGATGTGAGGAATTTCCAGAATTCCAATCAGGAGTTTGAAGTCTTCCAAGTCTTGTGGGAACATCTAACTTAGGTGATGGAACATATTCGAATTTTGGAAGGTCGAAAGGATAGTCTTTCTCGAGAAGTTCTTTGTAAAGTTTGGCCACTCTTGGTGTGGGCCAATGCGGATCTACTTTTATCGGAACAGAACGTTCTCCTTTGGACTTTCTAGAAAAGAAATCTCTTCGTGTGATACTTTTTGCCATGATTTATATAATTAGCACGTTATCTGACCAAATCTTATTGATATTGTTTAATCTGACGTCTGATTTGAAGCAAAGTTAATTTGTTCAGAAATAAAAGTATTTATCGCTTCCCCTGCTGAAAAAGGAATTTTATGTCCGCCACGAAATGTAATTAATTTAACGCAGTAACCTTGTTCGGAAAGAAAATCATAGGTTTTCTGTCCGGACTCAGGGTGTACAATATCATCTTTTTCTCCATGAAGAATTAATATAGGAGTGGTCCTGCTTGCCTTTGTTGCGTCAGATTTTAACCGAACTTCATCTTTAATGAATCCGGCGATTGGAATAATTCCTCCGATTTGATATTTCACCCTAAGCGCAAATTCCAAAGCGAGGCTTGCGCCCATTGAAAATCCCACTAAATAAATGGAATCGTTAGAAAATCCATCATCTCTGATTTTGCTCATAAGGTTGTTTAAAAGGGAAAATGACTTTTTATATTTCCAGCCCTCTTCATCGCTACCACTGAACCATGTATATCCATTCCCCGAACTGGAAGCATAGGGAGCGCGAGGAATGTACCAGGCTGCATCATTAATCCGCATTGTTTTGGCAACAGGCACCATCGAATCTTCATCCCCGCTCCATCCATGCAGAGCTAGAATCGCTACTTCCGGATTATTGGAAGTTTGATGTGTATTTAGAATCAATTGCTAAAGCGAATATTGATCACAGCAGCAATCTGGTACAATTGTGACTGTTTCTGCATCGAAATCATCATTGGAAAGTTTGTATCGAATGCAAGAATCAAGATTTATTCCCTCCACAGATCCAAGCTGCCCTAAGTCGGATGAAGTAACCTTTTTGTAAAGATATCCTCCAATAATCCCCCCTCCACAATCGTCACAGGAACTTGGTTCGTTACAAGCGGAAAATGTGATGAAGAAAATAGCACCTAAAAGGATAAGCTTATTTTTCAAAATTCGCCCCCGAAAGTAAAGACCATTTCCCGTTGCCAGGTGTTGGACTTGGTTTTAATTGAAATAATTCTCCTGTTGAGGTATCCAGCAAATAATGCCAATGAGTTCTGTCGATTGCAAAACTCTGCATTTGGAATCGCCCTGAGGCGCCATCTTTTGCCAATTCGGTTGACATGTAGCTTTCTACCCTCAGCAAAAGAGATTTAAGCGAATCATCTTTCACGCTGCCCGCTCCACTTAATATGAATAGCCCGCCCACCATTAAAATACCTGTCATAATGCCCATTAAATAATGTTTCATGGTTTCTCCTTTTTAGTTAAGTCTGTTTATGTACGATTTGTCTCAAAATCAGCCATTCGCTTTTTAAAATCGGTTTTATCATCTGCTCGGAGCAATGGACTGATTTTAATATTTTCACCTATAGTGATAGATGGATCAGGACCATAATCGTGTCCCGGATAAATTATGGTTTCTTCAGGTAGGGTGAGCAGTTTTTCATATACGGATTTGTACAGGGCGTCTGTATTGGATCCGGCACTTACTGTTCTTCCTGTCCGTCCTACAAAAAGCGTGTCTCCGGTAAAAATAATATTTTCCACAAGATAGCAAATAGAATCAAGATTATGACCTTCAGTATGGAGTACATCTACGCTTAATTGTCCAACGGTAACAGTGTTTCCATCTTCAACTGGCTTTGGGTAATGAACCTTTAATTGTTTTGATACAGTTGGATGGCAAACAACAACCAGATTTGGATGGTGTTTTATGTAATCATTTAAATACGCGATATGATCATGATGCGAATGCGTAATTAGTATTAAAATCAATCCTGAATTTATGAAGGGCTCAATTTGGTTATATGGAACTGCGGAATCCACTAAACATTGGTTCCGAGTACGCATGCAGGTTAATAGATATGTGAAATTATCATCATATCCTCCCCTGAAAGATCTTACGGAAAAATCAGTTTCTATTTGTGTTCTTACGGGCATAGTTCTTAGGGGGAGTTTATGGGTCTTAATCATGAAATGCACATAATAAGTTTTGTTGGAAACAAAAAGAGTAAGCGAGAAATTCAGGTATCATTATGGAGTGAATTATGAAGGAAATAGGTACATATCTTATCATTGGAGGCATCGCCCTTTTTATATTGGTTTTTTTCGGAAAGATATTTTCATTTATCTTTGAGAATCCTTTGCTTGGTGTAGCTTTTATTGCCATTGCGGTAGGGATTGTATTGTTACTGTTAAGCATTGCCCGAGAAAAAAAGAATGATGAGAAAAAAGAAGATTTTCGAGGAATTAAACAATAGGGATAAAAAAACTTACAATTTAATAAACATAAATAGGAATGATTCCTATTAAGCTATACTTTGTCTGCCTTGTAATATGCGTTACAGCACCCAAAGAGAAACTATTTATCAAATCGTAAAAGATGCCCAATGCCATCCATCGGCAGACTGGGTATTTGATCGTGCAAAAGTGATTATTCCAAATATAAGTTTAGCAACGGTTTACCGAAATCTCGGACTATTGAAAAGCCGTGGAAATATTCGATCTTTTACTATAAAGGGTATCGTACGGTACGACGGCAATATTAAAGCACATTCCCATTTTATGTGTCGTGAATGTGACTTAATGATAGATATGCTACCGGGTAATCTGAAAAGTGTAATACAAAAAGGATTACCAAAATATTTTAAAGCAGAGTCGGTTGATCTTAAAATATCGGGACTTTGTAAAACCTGTCAAAACAAACAGAATACAAAAGAGGTAATAACATGTTAGTAACAAAAACAGCTCCGGATTTTAAAGCAACTGCGATAATGCCGGATAATTCATTTCAGGATATCAGCCTTGCTGATTATGAAGGTAAAAAGGTTGTCCTGTTTTTCTATCCTTTGGATTTTACGTTCGTATGTCCAACAGAAATAATCGCGTTCGATCATCGTTTAGCTGAATTTGAAAAGCGTGGTGTTCAAGTGCTTGGCTGTTCCATCGATTCTCATTTCAGCCATTGGGCATGGAAAAATACGGATGTAAATAAAGGTGGTATCGGGAATGTTCAGTATCCGATCATTGCGGATTTAGATAAATCCATTGCCCGAGCGTATGATGTGCTTATAGATGCCGAACCTGCGACTGTTCTAACGGATGAAGAAGAATATGATTCTTCGGTTGGCGGCAATATCGCACTTCGTGGATCATTCTTGATCGACGAAAAAGGGGTGGTGCGACATGCAGTAATTAATGATCTTCCATTGGGCAGAAACATTGATGAAATGCTTCGCATGGTTGATGCACTTGATTTCCATACGGAACACGGAGAAGTATGTCCGGCCGGATGGACTGAGGGAGAAGATGGAATGAAAGATACAGCTGAGGGTGTTGCCGGTTACCTAACCGAAAACGCTGACGAACTGTAAATTAAAAATCGAATAAAAAACCCCTGCTGAATTCTCAGCGGGGCTTTTTTATTTTTAAGAAGTCGAGTAAATTTGAGTCAATCAATTGTTATGAAAATCGTTACAACAGAAACAATCGCCTGACTGCTCGTGTAAGGAACAGCCGTGAAACTCAAAATATCTATTTAGTACGTATCTGAAAAAAGCAATATATCCGCCACGCCCAATTGCCCGTCGCGGTTGAGGTCGCCCGAATTCAGGTAGTGATCGGTCGTTTCAGTAAATCCCATAATCGCAAAAACCAAGATGGATAAATCACTTAAATCCGCATCGCCGTCACCGTCTAAATCACCGCTCGGGAAAGCAGATCCGGAATCTTGGGAATACTGTAAAAAGAAATTGAGTATTTCAGCGCTTGCTGAAATATCTTGATTTATTGTGCCGACGCCGCCAAGCCCGCCAGCGGATGGCCAACTATGCCCACCGCCATCTACTTCAAAAAGGATAACGTCCGCATCTTCATCACAATCCGAATAGGTGTATTTATCCACCGTCGAATTATCCGTTTGATCCATGTCGGGCAAATCCTCAAATGTTGGAGTGTCGCCGCAATTATTATTCGCGACCCAATATTGGACGGATTGATCGGTTGACATCCAATACGACGTTCCCAAGTATGGAACAGTCGGATCATTGGTCCCGTGAATTTCCATGAGCGGAACCGGACGAGAAGGATCGCAGGAAGCATAAATAGAACTCGCCATGGTTCCCGTTACGGAAGCAATGGCAGTGATGCGGTCGGAAAGTTCACAGCCAAGTCTGTAGCTCATAAAACCGCCGTTCGACATTCCACAGCTAAACACCCGATTGGTATCAATTGCGTACCATGCAAACATAGAGTCAATCATAACGCTGAAAAAATTGACATCATCCACATCGGGCGTTGGAGAAAGCCAATAATCGTCAATACCGCTGTTCCAGGCTGTTGAGATTGCATCGGGATACACGATGATCACATCTAAATCCAGATCCGCCGCCACCGTATGCATAACGGAATAGGATCGTTGCTGGGAAGCACTCCCGAAATAACCGTGGTTATTAAATATAAGAGGAAGACTGTTTTCAACGGAGTCCGGCAAATCCACTAAGAAATTCCGTGCATATCCTTCAAGTTGAAACGTGTGGGAAACCTGACTCTGTCCGGAGTTGACCGAAATAATCAGAAACATTAGAAAAATTCGAATGTGTTTGATGACTGTCATCATTGATTAATATACCGTATCAATTGATTCGAATCAACGAAGACTCGCTTTCGGCAAATGGGAATTGCCTGCGTGTATCCTTCATAGGCCTCTGCTTCAACTTCGGTATAATTTTTCCCGAGCAGCAAACTCAAATTATGGTAATCTGCTTTGTGAAAATCCGGCTTGAATGTTAACGGACCTCCGCAATCCTTATTGTATGCGAGTGTTTCATTGTAATGATCATCGCAGACAGGATCGCAATACCAATGCCGCCGATAGTTCACTTCGATAATATGGCAGTCCGTCGGCGTGAAAATCAGATTTGTTAATCCGGCGCCGTGCATGGCGACTAGAACGCTCGCGCCTGAACAGATTTTTTCCTGTTCCTGCGGATTGAGTTCGGAAAAATTGGCCACTTTAAGCGGAAGTGTAAATTCATCCTTCCGGGTCGTGAGGATTTTTTCAATTGGATCGCAGGTGGCATGGTCGAGCAAAAACCGATCATCTTTGTTCCGCTGTACAAACAAAATATAGCGGTCGTCTTCCGGCGGCGATTTCAATTTTTCTATAAATCTGATTAGAGATTTTTTCGGATGGAATTGGATAAATTCGTGAATTTCAAATTGATACGCGCCTTCCTTCAGTTCTATTGGATTTTGAATTGAATCCAATTCGGATTCCTCAATGTAGTGAACAGAATCAAAGAGTTTTGAGAGGAGGAAATGACGCCATTTTTGTACGGGTGAGTCAGTATCAATATTATCCGCCACGATGGAAAGGCGGTTTCCCGGCCGAATTTTCATTCCATAGACTTCTAATACATCAGCGAAAAATATATGGAATAAATTTTGGTCCTCGTATCGTGTGAAATAATTCAAATAAATATCCTTCGGATAATGAATCTACTTCAGCAGGATCATTTTCTGCACCTGCCGCCGATCACCTGAAATCAATTCTGCGAAATACACACCGCTGGAGTATTCAGATGCATTCCATTGGATCTCATGTTGTCCCCTTTCGATTTTACCGTCCACCAATATTTCAACCACACGGCCAGTAATGTCGTAAATATGTAATCGTAGGGGCAATTCATGAATTGCCCCTACGGGCACGGAAAACCTGATCGTGGTAATTGGATTGAATGGGTTTGGGTAAGGAGGATGGAGTGCGAATTTATAGGGAATTATGTCATCATCTATCGCGACAGTGGCAGTATAAGGTGATTCAAAGGCACCCATGTCCGGGGCATTGCCGCCATAGAACGCAGGATTTATATTAACAATTGTATCGCCCATCCACATATCACCGGAAAGCATGAGGGTATCTAAATTGATAATCACCAATGCGCTTCCCGCATCTATACATGGAGATTCTTCCTGTAAATGGAAGTCAGTGCTATCCATAAAAATCGGATCAATGGTGATGTTTCCTTCGCCGCCAATACCGCCATTTAAATTGGAATAATGGGGAAAAACAGATCCGTATACATCATCGGGAGAATTATTCCAAAGGATTGAATTTGCAAGAACAGCATAATGGGTAAATCCATAAACGCTCATGCCTCCGCCGGAACCACCTGCTGAATTATTGGCAAAGGTGACACTTTTAAATAATACGGATACATAATCGTCATATGCATAAAAACCACCACCATTGCCAGTGGCATGGTTCCCGGAAAAAACAACATTTTCAACGGTGACATGTGCTTCTCCCATCCAGGCTCCGCCAATTCCCTCCACCACAATTCCACCGCCTCTACTTGCCTGATTATTAGAAATAACCAGATTTGACAGTAAGATATCCCCGGTCATTTCAATTTCGATGCCACCGCCTTTTCCAGTGGTATTTCCATTGGTAATTGTAAACCCGCTGATCTCGGATGGAGGAGATGCATCATCATCTACTTCAATGACTCTATTGGTTTGACTCCCATCAATGATGGTGGAATCGGGACCTGATCCAATCAATTTTAATCCTTCGGTATCGGGCCATTGTATATTTTCAATATAAGTCCCAGCCGCAACCAAAACCGTATCACCATTATTTGCTGAATCAATGCCGGTCTGTATTGAAGCAAATGGATTTTCTGCAGAGCCATCGCCGGTGGAATCGGAACCGGTAGTATCCACATGCCAGACCGGTCCGGCATGCGTTGTATTTGTACTTAGCAGCAGCGGCCGATACGTTTCCAGCGCCCAGTCTATTCGATCCTTTTGCCCCTGCGTAAAATGGTCTTGGCAATAGTCATCTATATAATCCATATGGTTTCCCATATCATCATAACTGCCGCAGGAATAATTACTTGTTGGGCATCCGAAATTGGCTTCGGACTGATACGGCGTATCATCCACTTCATCGCCGGGTGAAGTACAGCCGTTCTCAAAGGTATGGTAGAGTCCAAAATAATGACCGACTTCGTGCACGCCGGTATATCCTTCTGAGAAATTACCCGCACTTCCGGGATATGTATAATTTCCGCAAAACAGTCCATGGCTGGAATCGTTTTCCGCAAACGACCACGGATATACACCCAGCCCTGAGGTTAGCGTTGCGCCTGTCCAGAAAAAATTGACCGAAGAAGGAACATCTATCGTCATCACGTTCGCCATAGCGAGATATTGATCATCGTTATCCCATTGATCCGTGTCAAACTTGTGGCTGTCGGTGGCGTAATACCATCCGGAATTTATTGCGCTGTCAATGCTGGCAGTATAAAATGAATACCCGAAAGAATTGTAAACAGTATTCAAAACTGCAGTTTGGGCTTCTATAATTTCATCCGAAACCAATCCATTCACGAAATTTCCGGAGGGTGCTGTAAATGTGAGGAAAGTATAGGTTGACCATGTACCCATATTTACGGAAGCGAGCACAGTTCCGTCACTAGTTGTTACTGTAGCAGAAACACCGCCGGTTCCGAATTCATCATATAGGAAAAGCGCGTAATTCCCCTGCGGCAAAATTCCGCCTAACGAATACGAGTGGCCGGGGAAATCAAACCCGAATCCGGGATAGAGTAAAAAGGTATTATTGTCATAATCCCGAATATCCCAGGAACAGTGTTCGCTTTGTTGGTTATCTACCGTCACATTCATGTAGATACTGTCACCCTCTAGATATATTACATGGTAATTAATTGGAATGTTTACCGTGCGATCTGTATGATTACGGGGGACGGATTGAAATGCATCAGGTGCTTGAGAATGATAGGACGATGATTCCAACCCGCATGATTTTTGTGTGGATACTTTGCGCGAACCAAAGCCATTTTGGTCTTCATATTTTCGTAAACTTTTTCTATCAGGCTGATATGCTGAAACACTATTTACCAACATGAAGAAGACCCCATATATTGTTAAAGATTTTCTCATGGCTTACACCTATTCTTTTTCAATTTCTTGAATAAACCAATTCTATTTTAGAAAGATTAATTTTTGGGACTGCGCTTGATTCCCTGAAATAAGGTGCATGAAATATACACCACTCGGAATTGCAGATGCATTCCATTGAATTTCATGTTGACCTGGTTCTATCGGACCATCCAGCAACACATCCACCACGCGACCGTTTATATCAAATATTGTTAATGTAGGGTGACGCATTATTGCGCCCCCTACACCAATATTAAACCGAATCGTGGTGGTTGGATTAAACGGATTGGGATAATTCGGGAAGAGAGTAAAATTCCCGGGGGAAATTTTATGATCAGGTTGAATAGAAACCAGTGTTGAATTGATGAGAACAAACCCAACCTCAAATCCAGCTGTGGTAAAATCGTTGGAAGTATAAGTTGTATCGTTTCCATCCACATCCGTTAACTGAATGAAAGATATATACCAGTTGCCGAGGGTACTCGTATCAGACATAACAATGTCAAAAGCCACCGTATCTAGAGAATCACCTTGAGTAAATGCAACGGTGAACAAAACTTCATCAATATTATTGGAATGAAGCAATTTTCCAGTTCCCGAATTGAGTCCGCTGCCAGCATCGCTTGCGATAAGAGTGATCGAAACAGAATCAGGTCCGTTTATTAAATCAAGTGTATCTTGAGCAATGGTGATGTTTACCAATGTAGGAGGCGTTGAATCTGTTATTTGAGCGGGTTGTGCCAATGCTCCTTCTTCAATCCAGACCCTCATCGTCTCAAGTTCATTTGCATTGGTTGTAAAATAAGATTGGTTGTTACGGGGCATTCTGTTTCCACCGCAGCTGTAACTGGTTGTACATTTCAAGTACAGGTGTGATGTATTTGGATCGCCGGGTTCAATATAGTTTAAATTATTACAACTGCTTGCAACGCCCACTATATTGCTATACACAGTGGTTGCGTCGCTTCCTATCGTGAGCCCTCCGGAACTTCCGCCCGATCCGTGGCAATATCCGCTCAGGCATCCTGCAGAAGAAAAAATTGGATATACTTCTGTTGTATAATCCACATTAGACTGTGCAGTGCACAATACAAGTGAGAAGAGTAATGCTGATAGCGTTTTTTTCATTGTACTGATCCTTTTAGGTATTCCTATTGTACCCCGGACAGGATTCGAACCTGTGACCCTCTGCTTAGAAGGCAGATGCTCTATCCAACTGAGCTACCGGGGCAATTAAATTTTCAAAGACAGACCCCCGAAAGCGAAGTAATTTCCACTCAGTTTTTATGCAGGGTCCCATCGACGATAATTTAACTACCGGTTTGTATTTAAAATTACATAAAACAGTTGTTGAAAATAAGCTCAAAAAAGACCGATTATTTGTCGTCGAGAGATCGTCGAGAAAAAACTTGCTTTATTACCCGTCGGTGGTGTAATCTTACCGTCGAGACGTCTTATAACATAGTAGTTTACATAATAGCTAATTAACCAAAAGGAGGTTATCCATGGCTGAAGTTGTTGCACGTACCGGAGTTTCCAAAGACAAAGGATATCTATACTATCTTGGCAAAGACGGAAACGTCTGGAGATCTAAGATGGCCCGCGCAGGTAAAGGCGGTGGCAATGCAGAAAAAGTAGCAGATGCTGGCGTTACACGGGAATCAGGGTTCCTTTATTTCATCGATAAAGGTGGAAATGTGTCTCGTGCCCTTATGGCAAGAGGCCGTAAATAAGGTACCACGATACATAATAAAAAAAAGGCTCCGGTGACGGAGCCTTTTTTTTTATTTGAAGATCAGGTTTAAATTCGGCTAGGAACACACCATGAAACCGAATATGCAATGCATCCAATCTTTCAAAATCTTTTTTCTGGGAATTTTGTTATTGTCTTCCGCTAGATCAATTCCTCGATATGCTCTGATGAACGGGGAAAGTTGTAACCTTTGTCACATCAATCCATCCGGAAGTGGCTTACGCTCTGAATATGGCATTTCATTGGTTTCCGGAGAAGAACTCCCTTTCAAACCTGAAAAAGTCAGTTATACCGGCATGATTTCTGAACACCTTCAGTTGGGTGGAGATGTGCGGTTCCAGAGGATAGTTGCTCAACTCGATACAACCGGAGTTCAAACAGCGGGATTCCCAATGCAGGCAGATATTTATGGTTCAGTAAAACCCACGAAGAAAATAGATATTCTTTGGAAGATTGACCTTCTCAATTATAATCACCACGTGTGGACACAATTGAGAATATTGCCGAACGGAGGAATGTTTCGTATTGGGAAAACCATGCCCTCTTACGGTTTGCGGATCCCAGATCATACGGCATTTATTAGAGGTGGGAATATGAGTCTTACTCACGAAGGATTAGTTAAAGAAGGTCTGCCATTTAATTCGAGATTAATTGCCCCATTTACTTTCGAAACTGCTATTTATTTGGGGAACAGTTATATAACCGTCGGAATTTCAAATGCATTTTTATCTTCTACAAACTGGGGAATGACGTTTGTCAGAAATCTCAGGGACCATGCCTTATTTGCCAGGATGGAATATATTGGTACCTTTCGATCCCTAAAATTCATCGGTGGAAGTTCGGTTATCCACGAGAATGATTTAAATATCCGCGGGGTATTTGGTGGTCTATCTTTAGGATCTGTTCAATGGTTAGTCGAAACAGATTGGGC
The DNA here is from genome assembly GCA_018651745.1 of Candidatus Neomarinimicrobiota bacterium. NCBI lineage: Bacteria > Pseudomonadati > Fidelibacterota > Fidelibacterota bacterium. Next base: position 11,304 of record JABIDL010000025.1, read on the forward strand.
GAGGAATTGGGCAGGAGAAAATGTCTCGTTGGCAACATATCATAATATGAACTACGAATTAACCCAAGGTCTTGATGTCGGATTTACATTTGAAACCTTTGACGTGGATGTGGATTCCTCCGGTCAATCCATTCAAAGGATGTCCTTCGGTTTTGATTTTATCCCATTCCCGTTTATACAGATTAAAGCACATATGAGGATGAATGAAACTATCAACCCGAATACCAAAGCAGAACCGGAGTATTTACTTCAACTTCACACATGGTTTTAGGAGAATATCTATGAAAAATATATTATTACTTATTATTGGTTCGTTTTTGATTGCACAGGATGTACCAAAGTCAGAATTGGAAAATGTGATAGTTCTTCCATTCACCAAAAAGCGTGAAATATTTAAGTACATGAAAACGGTAGTTGCCCCGGGACTTGGGGTTAAATGTAATTTTTGTCACGATCCGAACGACTATGCAAGCGATTCGAAAAAAGAAAAAATGATTGCTAGGGATATGATGCTAATGGTGCAGGGGGTCAATAAAAATACGATGAAAAAAATCGGTCATGATGATATATCATGTTGGATTTGTCATAGAGGAAACACCGAGCCAGAGCATTATAAATGAATCGGTTTTTGAAAATTTCACCTGCTTTTTTAATCGTGATGTTTTTTTCAGGTTGCGCCTTATTCATTCCGAATCATTTTGCGGAAAATGAAATCACATTTGAAAATCCAAACTCACCCGCAAAGCCCCTTCCACGCGGATGGAGTGTGGGTGAAAATCTTATGGCCGAATGGGGTTCAGGTGTCAATGAAATTCTGGGAAACTTACCCGACACAACATTGGAGGTGGAATATTGGAAAGATGAAATAGATATTGAAACCGGGAAACGGTTGCCGATCTTGAAAGCAAGAGTCAGATTTGATTATAAAACACGATTAAATACACAACGCGTGGAGCTACGGTTTGTGAATGTGGATTATATTTACGATATGGATAAAATTTCATCCGAACATTATCAACTGGAAAGTGTCACTAAAACGATAGAACTCACTACAACCGGATATCCGAAAATATTGGTTGATGATGTTCTAAGGAAAAAAGTCCTAATGGTGTACGGAACTCCTCAATCGTTTAATGGGTTGTCCCATGCTTACACCGATGAGAACACAATGATGAAGGTTCGTGTGTTAGATAACAGTCATTTAATGATTACGTTGAACGGATACCAAATATCAAATGCGCTACAGGATGCGCTTTATAAGGTGTATTCTGAAGATGGAATTGACCTTAAAAAGGAACAGATTCTGCAAGAGTTTGAACTCTAAAGAAACTCTATTTTCAAATCATATCCTGGCAATGAACATGTACAAAATTATATTGATAATTGGTCTGATATTATCCGGTTTGTGTGCAATTAATCCAGAGGTTTCCGGAATTGATATAACGGGATTAAAAGTGACTAAAGAATTCATCATTAGACGGGAAATTCAGCACCCCGTGGATGGTTTGTTGGATAGTTTGCTCGCATTGGATGACAGGAACCGAATAGACAATTTGGGCATTTTCGCCTCTGTAGAATGGAAAGCCCATGAACAAGCAGATGGGTCTGTAAGAATTGAATATAATGTAACTGAATCCTGGCCGAGAATTGTACCAACTCCCTATCCGAATTATGATGAAAAGCTTGGCTGGTCTTACGGAATGTTACTGGTTGTCAGAAATTTTCAGGGAAGGAATCAAAATCTTATATTAATTGGGCAAGTCGGCGGAAGGGCATTGTACGGATTCAATTTTAGCGATCCGTGGATTACCGGAGATCATGTATCAATGTCTATCAATGCAGGGAATATTTACTATGCGCATTCTTATCTGGATTATGACATTTCCGCATCGTCTATTCAAATCAATCTTGGGAGGTATTTTGGCTATAAACATAGAATTTCTGGAGGGTTTGAAGTTGAAAAGAAATCATTTCTGGGGATTGCCGATACATTGAACCTTTTTTATTTCGCACCGGAATTTAATTATTCCTATGACACGCGCGATATTTACCTTTCGCCAACCAAAGGATTCCGGATGAATCAACGCTTACGAACTATGGTTGATTTTGGGCATGGCGGAAATCGGGCATTTTGGACACAATCATTCAGCTATTATCATTCCATTTTTGGTGGTTCAAAAAATATGGTGGTTGCACTAAATGCTGCCAGCAGGGTTTCAATCGGGGATAAGAAAAATGTATATCAAGTGTACATTGGAACAAGTTCAACCGTTCGTGGCTGGCGACCTGCTACTAGAACAATGTTCAATTCAGGTGATCAATATTATCGGTTTGGTCATCATTGGATTACCTCCAGCCTTGAATTAAGACAAACTGTCATCCCCAAAACGATTACAAGATGGAAGACAGAATTTGGTTTAGCCGTTGTTGGTTTTCTTGACATTGGCTTTGCTTCAGATGCTATTTCATCCTTGGTGGGTCAACCACCGATGCTAGGTACTGGGATTGGCATCCGAATAAATTGGCCATGGGTTGGAATGTTTAGATTGGATTATGGTTTGGGCTACCGCGACGGAGAATACATAGAAAATTATTTGAATTTTTCTACAGGACAGAAGTTTTGATTATTTTTTTTTCTGCTTATTAATCTTTTTGTTATTTAGTCGGTTTTCATTCCCAGACCTAATACGGGATATGTTGCTTCGATGTGTAAATATAATGAACCAAGGTAATAGAAGACTGAAAACCAACAACGAAAGAGGGATCGCTTGATCTTGGGTAATAGCTGGAATCACCAATAAAAATATCGGAACAGAAACAGATGCAAGAATGGATCCCAAAGATACCATTCCTGTTATCATCACTGTCATTGCAAAGACTCCGATACAAATGGGTAAAACCATCGGATAGATAGCCAACAGCACGCCTCCTAAGGTAGCGATTCCTTTGCCGCCTTTAAATCTGCCAATCATAGGATATGTATGTCCCAAAACGGCAGCAAACCCGCACATAATTTGAATGAGCCCCGGCTCAGTTACAGCATGCGCTTGAAACAAATATTCGGCGAAATAAAATGCGGGAAGCCATCCTTTAAAGCCATCTATCAATAAGACAATAAGTGCCGGTTTCCATCCAAAAACTCGCAAGGTATTTGTGGCGCCGGGATTCCCGCTTCCAAGTTCTCGTATTTCTTTTCCAGACTTTTTCCCAATTAATACGGCAGTTGGGAAGGACCCTGTTATATAGCTGATTAAAAGTAGAAGAAATAGATGAATCGAAGGATTATAAATCATTCAGATCTTCGTCCGGAGGTGGAGATGGCAACGGATTGTTTTTCGGAGCAAGCACACCACCAGATATAATAGATTTTAGACCATCCTCAACGGTCATATCAGATTCAATCGTATCTTTTTTTGGAAGAATAATATATACACCGGAAGTTGGGTTTGGAGTAGTTGGTACAAATAAATGGTAAAACTCGGATCCGTCTTCAGCTTTAGAATCGTTTGTCACAAAAGCCAAAGTCCATAATCCTTTACGGGGATATTGAATAAAAATGACTTCGCGAAATGATTTTACACTTGCACCGGAAAAAGCACCTGTTATTTGTTTTATGGTTGAATAAATCGGTTTAATAAGCGGAATTGAGGTTACTATTTTTTCGCCCCAAGAAAACAGCCTTTTCCCCACTACATTTGTTACGATTAGTCCAAGGATGTAAATCAAAATCAAAGTGAGTAAAAGCCCTAACCCTGGGATATTGACCTCAATAGATTTTAAAAGTGGCGCAGTAATTCCGTCTAAAAAATTGAACAGAAATCGCAGAATAGAAATGGTGAGCACTAGAGGTACCACGGACAATAACCCTGCAAAAATGGTTCGTTTCATGTGCTGCCACATACCGGAATTTAGATTGCCAACATTCTAAAAAGCATCCTCTAGTCTCAATAAAAATTCTTTCCGATCCAATCTGCCGCCATAACCGCCTAAGCCACCATTCCCGGCAATAACTCTGTGGCAGGGAATGACGACTGGTATAGGATTGTGTGCATTTGCGTTTCCAACGGCTCTTGCTGCATTCGGACTGCCGGTTTGTTTGGCGATTTCTCCATAGCTTGCTGTTTTTCCGTAAGGAATATTGTTGACTTCTTTCAACGTAACTAAATGGTAGGGTGGTAACCCGGATAGATCCAGCGGAAGATCAAATGAAGTTCTTTTACTGGTAAAATATTCTGTAAGCTGATGTGCGGCATTCATCGCGATGGATCGTGCTTTTTTACTCCCCTCACCGGATTGTTTGATAGGTTTATCCATGAAAATTATTCGGCGAATACCTTTTGCATTGGCTTCTATAATAAGGGTACCAATCGGGGTTGAAATAGATTCAGTAGCATTCATTCTTATTGGACAGATTTTTTACCATTTAGGTTTACCATCACGGCCCCGATTACGATGAACGCACCACCTATTAATGCGAAAAATGTAAGATGTTCCCCAAGGAAAACCCATCCAAGCACCGTAGCAATCATCGGAGGGAAAAATGCGATATACGCAATTTGATTCATGGATAAGTGTTCAAAGAGCCAAATGTAAACAAGCCATGTAAAGACTGTTCCGAAAATGATAAGATAAACAAGCGCTGCTATATTTATTGTGCTCCAAACCATTATTTCTTCCGGTTCCATAAACTTTGAAATCGATAATAGAATAATTCCTGCAATAGTTAGTCCAACCGAATTCAACTGAAGCACGGATACAAGACCAACATTTTGCTTTAACCGGATATTTGGAAGTGTGGCAGAAAGAACAGCCAAAAATAAAGCAGCAGCGCCAATGGGTAAATTCCCGGAGCCAAGTTCATCGAGTCGCCCAACAATTAAAACTGCTCCCATTGTTCCAATCAGAATCCCGATCCATTTAAAGGATGTTAGTTTTTCATTAGGTAGCATGAAGTTAGCAAAAAATGCCATAACCAAAGGGAAGGCTGCCCAGATTAAAGATGCCACGGAAGAATATACAAATTGAGCACCCCAATAATTGAGGGCATAACTAAAGGTAAAATTTAGGATACTAAATTGAAGGATGAGTTTCCATTGAGCTTTCTCTTTTGGTATTGGTTCCTTTTTGATCCATAGTAAAACAAAAACGATAATACCTGCGATCAAGAATCTAATTCCTGCTCCGTAGATTGGTGGAGTGCCTTCGGCAAGGCTGATTTTCAAGACAGCCCAAGTTGTACCCCAAACAAGGCAAAGAATAGCGTATAATATGAAGATTTTGGGTTTCATCTTTAGGCTAGATTAGTAGATGAACTCCCAAAAAATGGGGAATTGATTATTTAGGTGCAGATGAGGAATGCAGCCGCACCACAATTGGACTGGCGACAAAAATAGAAGAATAAGTTCCCACGATAACGCCAATAATCATTGCGAAAGCAAAAGAGTGAATAACCTCTCCTCCATAAAACCACAAAACAAATACAACCATAAAAGTAGTCAAAGATGTGATGAGCGTCCGACCGAGAGACTCATTAATACTGCGATTTACCACAGTATCATAATCTTCGCGTTTACTGGCTTTTACATTTTCCCGGATTCTATCAAAAATAACAATCGTATCATTTAGAGAATATCCAACGATGGTTAAGAATGCCGCAATAATTGACAGTGAAATTTCATAATCCAAGATAGAAAAAATACCGATGGTAATTAAAACATCATGAGCAAGCGCTGCGATCGCTCCCAATGCAAAGGAAAATTCAAAGCGGATGGATATGTAGATGAGAATGAGCACAAGCGCAGAAAGAATGGCGCCAACAGCTTTTCCGCTTAATTCTGTTCCAATCTTTGGTCCAACTTTTTCAATGGATAACAGAAATGCTTGTGAATCTTCGGGCACCTGCTCCGGGAATGCGGAATAAAGATAATCCACAATAGCTTGCGAGAAATTTTCAGGTTCATTATCAAAATGAGAAATTCGAATAGATACTTCCTTCTGTGATCCGAAATGTTTGATTTCTTCATTGCTAAAATTAAAGGATTGGCCCTCGATTGAAACCGTTCCCATCGCACCTCGGATAGCATTGATATCCATATTTTCGGTATAACGAACGGCTACATGAGTTCCACCTTTGAAATCGATACTCAGTCTGGGACCGTTTTGAAGACCAAGAGAAATAATTCCCGCAAGAATGAGTACAATTGATAAACTTGAAGCCATTCGGCTTTTTCCCATGAAATCAAGAGCAGAATCCTGAACAATTCTCATTTTTCCTTGTCCGCTTTTAGAAGCGAAAGATTTAAAAATAGTTCTAGTTAAAAAAATTGCAGTAAACATGGAAATGACAATTCCCCAAAAAAGAACAGTTGCAAATCCACGAATCGGTCCTGTTCCAAATTGATACAGTACAAGTGCTGCAATAACCGTGGTGATATTAGCATCTATAATGGTTGTAAGCGCTCGACTATATCCGGCGTCAATTGCGGCACGATTAGTTTTTCCTTTACGTAACTCTTCGCGAATCCGTTCAAAAATAATTACATTGGCATCAATTGACATTCCAACGGTCAGGATGAGCGCTGCAATGCCGGGAAGGGTCAAAGTTGCTCCCAAAGCAGCAAGAATTGCTAAAATTAGAATGAGATTCCATACGAGAGCAAAATTTGCAATGAGACCTGACATTTTGTAGTACACCAACATAAAAATCAGCACGAGCGCAAGTCCAATTAACACTGAATTGGTTCCTTGCCGGACGGAATCGGCACCTAGAGATGGCCCAACAACACGTTCTTCAATAATGTTTACCGGTACCGGGAGTGCGCCGGCGCGAAGCACAATGGCAATATCTTTGGCTTCGTTCATATTTGCAAATCCTTCAATCCGCGTTCCGCCACCGGAAATTTTCTCTTGGATTGTTGGTGCCATGTGTACTTTTTTATCAAGCACAATAGCAACGCGCCGACCAACGTTCGATCCGGTAACCATTGCCCATTTTTTGGAACCGTCTGTATTCATATCAAGAATAACAATGGATTGACCCGACACCGTAGATGATTGTTGTCCAATAGTTGCATTCGCTTCTTCGACAACCCCTCCGGTAATTTCAGGATTACTTTCGAGGAGATAAAGTCTGTAAAATGTTTCGGGTGATCCTTCTTGCACTTGTGCACTAAGAGCTTCGTCTCCAAAAAGAAAGACACCGTTAACATTACGAAGGCGTTCTCTCACCTCTTCCATTTCGAGAATTTTCTTTATAGCATATACATTTTTTTCAGGAACCCCGACATCATTCCCAAGATTTCGCAGCAAAGATGAGAATGGGCGATCTTCGAATAACTGCCCATCTACGGTAACAGAATCACCTGCATTTACTTCTGTTTCTTCTTCACCGAATAGTTCGCTAACCGAAACTGCTTTGTCTTCACTGTCCGGCAATTTTTCGTCGGTCTTTTCAGTTTTCTCAGTCGATTCCTTTTCTGCTTCAATGTCTTGGTTATCAGCATTAGCAAAATCTTCATTCCCAAGAAGGACTTTATCTATTTGAAGCAAGACATCATTTACAACAACCGGGTCTTTTACAATAAAGAATTCCAGCAGCGCGGTACTTTGGAGTAGCGAACGAGCTCGTTGAGAATCTTGAATTCCGGCGAGCTCAACAATAATTCTACGATTGCCTTGTTTTTGAATCGTCGGTTCGGACACACCAAATTGGTCTACGCGATTCCGGATAATTTCCAAAACACGGTTTACAGCATCGTCGGCCTGGTTCCTGAGTGCAGCCATAATTTCATCATCATTCGCTCCCAGTTCATGATAATATCTTAAAAGTCGAAGTCCGTTTTTACTTGCTATTTGTTCGAAATGAGTGAAAAAATCCAGTTCGGTTTGATCTGCTAAATCTATCTTAACAACTTCAAGTACCTTATTAAATCGTTGGTCTTTGCTTAACGCAAGATTATCCAATAGGGTAGGAAGATCTACTTCAAGGACAATGTAAATCCCGCCTTTTAAATCGAGCCCTTGTTTCAGTGAGCCCTTTTCAATATCGGCGAGTTCCCCTTTTACTCTTAGAGAATCTTTCTCATCCATAGAAAGGGATTGATACTGATAGGTTGGTATTAAGGCATACACCGCCCAAGCGAGTACGAGGGCGATAACGATGTATCGTGGTGTTAAGTTTTTTCGCATTTAATTATTTTTTTAATTTAGGTTACAGAAAAGCCTACGAATATAGCGCACCTATAAAAGAGGTGTCAAATTCTATTTCAAATAATAGTCAGGACTTAATTTACTCAACAACCTTCAACTTTCGCCCAACTTTAATAAAAGCCGCCACCGCTTTGTCGAGGTGTTTCTTTTCCATTGCGGCGGAAATTTGTATGCGAATCCGTGCTTCACCTTTTGGAACTACGGGAAAGAAAAACCCGATTACATAAATGCCTTCTTCTAAAAGCGTAGCCGCCATTTTTTGAGAAAGGACTGCATCGTAAAGCATAACCGGTACGATAGGATGTGTTCCCGGTTTAATATCGAAACCGGCATCGGACATTTTTTCTCTGAAGTAAAGCGTATTTTCTTCCAGTTTGTCTCGCAATTTTGTTGTTGATGAAAGCATTTCAAATACCTTTATACTGGCAGCAACAATTGCCGGTGCGACAGTGTTTGAAAATAAATATGGTCGCGAGCGCTGACGAAGTAAATCAATAATTTCCTGGCGACCGGTAGTAAATCCGCCAGAAGCGCCGCCCAGTGCTTTCCCAAGCGTGGATGTAAAAATATCAATTTTATTCATAACATCGCGATGCTCTGCAGATCCGCGACCTGTTTTTCCGATAAATCCTGTTGCGTGCGAATCATCTACCATGACCATAGCATTATACTTTTCAGCGAGTGCCGTAATTTCATCTAACTTGGCGATAAAGCCATCCATTGAAAAAACGCCGTCTGTGGCAATCATTTTAATGCGTGATCCGTCAGCTTCTTTGAGTTTGGATTCCAAATCTTCCATATCGCTGTTGGCATACCGAAACCGTTGGGCTTTGCAAAGCCGTATTCCATCAATGATCGAGGCATGGTTTAACGCGTCAGAAATAACTGCATCTTCCGGCCCGAGAAGCGTTTCGAATAATCCGCCGTTTGCATCAAAGCATGAGGTATAAAGAATCGTATCATCAGTTCTGAAAAATTCAGAAATCTTTCGTTCGAGATCTTTATGAATTTCCTGAGTTCCGCAAATGAAACGAACGGACGACATTCCAAATCCGTATTTTTCTAGCGCTACCGCGGCGGAAGCTTTTACGTCCGGGTGATCGGAAAGTCCGAGATAATTGTTAGCGCAAAAATTGAGAACTTTTTTTCCTTCTATTGTTTGTATAGACACGCCCTGTGGCGTGGTGATTGTGCGCTCGGTTTTAAATAATCCCTCATGTTCGATTTGTCTGAGGATATCGGTGTAAATCTGTTTTGAATTACCCATATGTGATTTAGCCACGAAGTTCGCTAAGAATCGCTAAGTAAGTTTGTATATTTAGAATTTGAAAATACGGTTTTACCTTCGTGAAATTTGGTGCACTTAGCGGCAAAAGTTTTACCATTCCAGGATGACCTTTCCGCAATCGCCATCTTCAATTGTTTTGAATGCGTCTTCAAAATCTACTGCCGGAAATCTATGTGTAATAACTGGTGAAACATCCAATCCCCCGCGAAGTAATTGCGCCATTTTATACCATGTTTCAAACATTTCACGGCCGTAGATCCCTTTAATAATCAAGCCTTTGAAAATAATATCATCCCAGTTGACGGTTGTATCTTCCGGGAAAATTCCCAACACTGCAATTTTGCCGCCATGGTACATCGTGCGGATCATATCTTGTAAAGCGTTCTGATTCCCGGACATTTCCAGGCCGACGTCAAATCCATTGGCAATTTTCAAATCAGGGAAAGAATCTTCGATAGTCTCATTCTTTACATTAATGACTTTATCTGCGCCCATTGATTTTGCCAGATTCAAGCGAGTTTCATTTACATCCGTAACGACTACATTTCGTGCACCAATTTTTTTGCAGATTGCGGCTGCCATGCAACCAATCGGTCCGGCACCTGTAATGAGTACATCTTCCGCAACCATCGTAAATGACAGAGCACAGTGCACAGCATTTCCAAGTGGATCAAAAATGGAAGCGATTTCCGGTTCAATATCTTTATGAACCGGCCAAACATTTCCTTCCGGCATAACCATGAATTCCGCAAAGGCACCGGCTCTGTGGATTCCAATCCCAATTGTTTTATGACAAAGATGGCGCTGTCCGGCAAGGCAATTTCGGCAGGTACCACAGGTGATGTGTCCTTCACCGGAAACAATATCACCTTTTTTGTAATGGGTAACGCCCGGACCAAAATCAGCTACTTCACCGACGAATTCATGCCCTATAATTAAGGGCGGACTGATGGCGTTTTGAGCCCAATTGTCCCATTGATAAATATGTAAATCTGTTCCACAGATCGCTGTCTTATGGATCTTAATCAGAACGTCATTGGTTCCAAGCTCTGGCTCGGGAACATCGGTAAGTTCCAATCCCGGGCCGGTATTTTGTTTTACAATAGCTTTCATGATAGCGGAAAATAACAGTTTGGAATACGGACAACAAAATATATTTGTTTCCGCACCTCACCTTGTTTCCGCAGGGACACTCACCTAAATTCACCGGATCATTTATAGGAAGAAACGATATAAAGATCCAATATGGGACAAATCATAGCATTCACAAATCAAAAAGGAGGTGTGGGCAAAACCACCTCTGCCGTAAATCTTGCGGTTAGCCTTGCCGTGTCGGAAGTTAAAACTCTTCTCATTGATATGGATCCGCAAGCGAATGCAACTACCGGACTTTCCGAAATGACTACTCCGTCGGCATATACCATTTACGATGCGCTGATTCGCGGGCAGAATATTGAAGATGCAATATCAGAAACACAGTTAGAAAATTTCCATGTGGTAAGCTCTACTCATGATTTAGTGGGAGCGGAGGTAGAACTTGTAAGTGTCATCGCTAGGGAATATCAGCTGGAAAAAATCTTGAAAAAAATTCGCAAAGCATACGATTTTATTTTGATCGATTGTCCGCCTTCACTTGGGTTGCTCACCATTAATACACTGACGGCGGCAGATTCGCTGATTATTCCCATTCAATGCGAATATTATGCGCTTGAAGGGCTTGGGCAATTATTGAATACAGTGCGGTTGGTGCAACAGCATCTTAATACCGACCTTGAAATTGAAGGCGTTCTTTTAACCATGTATGATAAACGGTTAAATTTGAGCAAACAGGTAGCAGATGAAGTCCGAGAATATTTTGGAGATAAATTGTTCAAGACAACGATTCATCGTAACGTCCGTCTTGGTGAAGCGCCGAGTTTTGGAAAACCAGCTTTGCTTTATGATGCAAATTCGGTCGGCGCTCAAGATTACATTCAACTTGCAGAGGAGATGTTAGAACGTGGCAACTAAACGACTGGGACGCGGTCTCGAAGCACTCATTCGTCCAAAGGAAGATGCCCAACTTGCAGCGCCGGGTACCAATCGGATTCCGATCAAAGATATCGCGCTTAATCCCCATCAGCCCAGAAAAACATTTGATGCCGACAGCCTTGAAGAACTCACCGCATCCATAAAAGAAAAGGGAGTGATTACTCCGGTAACGGTTCGAGAAGATGATGGCAAATGGATTCTTGTTGCAGGCGAACGCAGATTAAGGGCTTCTAAAAAAGCAGGATTACAAACGATTCCCGCCTACGTGATCGAAGTGACATCAGAAGCAGAAATGATGGAAGTTGCCCTCATCGAAAACATTCAGCGCGAAAATTTGAATTCCATTGAAGAAGCAGAAGCCTACGCCGTTCTCCAAAGTCAATTTGGGCTTTCTCAGGAAAACATTGCAAAGGCGGTTGGAAAAAAACGAGTTACAATAACAAACTCACTTCGCTTATTGAAGTTGCCCACCGAAATCCGAAAAAGCCTGCAAGCCGGAGACATTTCTGCAGGACACGGACGTGCTATTTTATCTAAAAAAACTCCTGCAGAAATGGGTAGTCTTTGGAAACGAATTATCAAAGAAGAATTAAGCGTTCGAGCTGCCGAAACACTTTCCAAAGATAAGGCGCCACCAAAAAAATCGAAAAAATCAAAGCAAAATATCGAACCTTCTGTGAAGCAATTGGAGGATGAACTCGTTACCATTTTAGGCACCAAAGTAAAACTGAAACATAAAGGGAATCAGGGCGGAACCATTGTAGTGGATTATTATTCGAATAGCGACTTAGAAAGAATTCTGGACCTGTTTCGTTCTATAGATTAGGCTCGGCTCGTGAAGCCTTCTAAATATACATTTATGGTAATTCCCGATGGCGAAGGGAAACAAAGAACGACAACTTTTTCCAGTGGGATAACTAAAGTCATCTTCTGGACTTTGTTAATGGGCACTGTTGGGTCTGCCATTGCATTGATTTATTCTATTCCACGTGCTCGAGATTACCAAAACCTGTCCGAGCGTTACGAAAAAATACTTGGAGAGCGGGAAGCAATCCTAACCCTTGCGAAAGATTTAGACAAAATTCGCCAAATGGAAAATGTTGTTCGCCAAGGGCTTGGTTTAGAAGTCAATTCAGTTTTGGGGGATTCTGTTACCATGGAAGATATAGTATGGATCAAAATGGAATCTCCTCATATGCCAAAGGTCTTACCGATCAAAGGACTGGTTACCCAAGGATTATATATAGACTCAAGAAAAAAGGAAAAAAATCATTACGGCATTGATATAGCCGTAAAAAAAGGTGAACCTATTTTAGCGGTTGCTGCCGGTCGGGTGGTGTTTTCCGGTTGGTCCGATGAGTTTGGAAATCTTATTATTTTGTATCATGGAGATGGATATTTGACTTTTTACGGTCATAACAGTGCAAATTTGGTTCTGGCAAGCACACGTGTGAAACAGGGAGAAATCATTGCTCATTCGGGTAACACAGGTCTATCTTCCGGTCCACATTTACATTTTGAGGTATGGAAAGACCAAGAACCGGTGAACCCGATTTTGTTTTTTCCTGAATACGGGGAAGAATCCCTAAGCGGAGATAAAGATGGCTAAAGATAAAATGAAAAATATAGATACCATGATTGGTGCCGATGCTACGGTGGAAGGTACATTGCGTCTGCAGGGCGGGATCGTGATATATGGAAAAGTAAACGGAAATATCGAAACAGATGGTCCCTGCCGCATTGCAAAAGGGGGAAGCGTTGTTGGCGAAATTCGTGCAAGTGAGGCTCACATCGGAGGAAGAGTGGAAGGTAATGTGATTGCAGAAGGTCGTGCTGTCTTGGGTAACGGCGCAGAATTAATTGGTGATTTGGTTTATTCTAGTCTTGTCATTGAAGAAGGCGCCCAATTTGAAGGCCGTTGTGGAATTCTGCGCGAAAATGACTCTGTTCAGCCAACCCAAGAAGAAACTGCTCCGGAATTTCCTTCAGCAGAACACGAAGAATGACCGAAAAACCCTCGCGTAATTTTTCTCGGGGACTCTCCGCATTTCAAAAATATGTTTCTGAATCAGGCCCGGCAGCCGGTGCATCTTACACGTTATTGGGGTCGGTATTATTCTTCATGCTTTTAGGTTATTTTATTGATTCTAAATATGACTCCGAACCAGCTGGTGTATTAATTGGATTAAGCATTGGGTTAATCGCAGGTTTTTACCATCTTGCTAAAACCATTTGGGGTGATAAATCTTGAAACTGTTTTATTATGGAGTAATAGCTTCTATTGGTGTGGCAGGTTTGGCTGGCTGGCTGTTCCCCGAATTCCGAAGCGAAATTATTTTTGGTTGGCTAGGTCCTACGATTGGAGGTGTAGGATCAACTTTTATGTTAAATCGAGCAGCAAAAATTGACGCACGTGCCATCACGAAATCACTTCAAATTGGGTTTATGGTAAAACTGGCTTATTTCGGAGTGTATATTTTATTGGTATTCCAACTTTATGCTTTTGAACCGTTTCCTTTCGTGTGTAGTTTTGCTGGCTTTTTCATAACGATTTATGGTCTTGAAGCAGTCATTATAAAAAACCTAACTAAGTAGGTTAGGTCATTAATAAAACCCAATTAGAGTTGTAGTTATATGAGTTCAACAGATGCCGGAAGTGTAATGAATCAGGTGGGCGATAATATCATCCACCATGTTTCAAATTCAGATATTTCCCACCCGCTTATTCATTTGCCATCTATATATGGTATAGATTTTTCTGTTACAAAACATGTTCTAATGCTATGGGTGGTTGCGGTACTGGCGTCGGTTGCAATTATTGTTCCTGTCCGTAAATATCTGGGGTCTAATCGTCCTATTCCGAAAGGATGGATGAATATGCTTGAAGCCATTGTTCAATTTATACGCGATAGTCTTGTCAAGCCGAATGTTGGATCCAAATGGGTCATGACTTGGGCGCCTTTAATTCTAACATTTTTCTTTTTCATTTTGTTCGCGAACGGAATCGGAATGTTCCCGATATTTGAAATGCTTGGTTTGGTAAATCGTTTTGTGCTCGGTGTGCCTGCAAGTGATAGCCATAATTACATCAATAGTCTTTTGCACGGAGGTTCAACGGTCACCGGGAATTTTAATGTTACCGCCGCTTTGGCAACCATTACTTTTTTAACAATTATGGTTGCCGGAACAAAAGCACATGGATTTATTAATCATTGGAAAAATTTGGTACCGCATGGCTTAGCATGGCCCGTGTACATTATTCTCATTCCCATCGAATTGATCGGTTTGTTTGTAAAACCATTTGCACTTACTATGCGATTGGCAGCAAACATGACGGGTGGTCACATTGCAATTTTAGCCATTCTATCGTTTATGGCTATTTTTGGGGATTTATTCCAAAGCGTAATGATTGGCGTTGGCATGGCAGTAGTTTCTGTCCCAATGGCCGCCGCAATCAATGGACTCGAGATTATTGTTGTGTTGGTACAAGCTTATGTGTTCACACTATTGTCTGCTGTATTTATTGGCATGGCAATTAATGTTCATCATTAATCACTAGTTAAGGAGAAACAAAAGATGGAAGTACTACATTACTTTGGAGCTGCTCTCGGATTGGGAGCGATTGTTATAGGCGCCGGGCTTGGTATTGGACGGCTTGCAGCTGCTGCGGCAGAAGGAATTGCTCGTCAGCCGGAGGCTGCTGATAAAATCACAGGCGCGGTAAATCTACCTCTGTTCCTGCTCGAAGGTGTGGCAATTTTGGGTGAAGTGTTTGCCCTATTGATTGTCCTCATGAAATAATAGAAACCGGAACCATTTATGGATAATCCATTAGTTCAGCTTGATCCGGGTCTGTTTATTTGGACCATCCTGACTTTTCTGATGCTTTTTGGTATTTTGGCAAAATTTGCCTGGAAGCCATTACTGCAATATCTTGAAGAAAGGGAAGGAACCATCCGCAAATCACTGGATGATGCCGAAAAAGCAAAAGAAGAACTCGAAAGGCTAACATCGGAAGGAGACGCGATTGTTGCTAAGGCAAGATCCGAAGCGCAATCGATCATCGCCGAAGGGAAGAACGCCGCTCAAAACATCAAAGATGAAACCATCCGAGATGCTAAAGAGCAGGCTTCCAAACTGCTGAGTAAGGCAGAGGAGAATATTCGCACAGAAAAGGACAAAGCGATCAGCGAAATCAAAAATGAAGTTGCTGACCTTTCCATTTCTGTAGCTGAAAAGCTAATCAGAAAAAATCTCAGCGCCGAAGAAAACCGCACGCTGATTGATGAATCCCTGAAGGAAGTCAAACAGTTCAATGCGTAATACAAAAGGACGATTCATGGCAAGAAGTCTATTGGCTGTCGCCAAACAAGTGGATGCCGTAGAAAATGTATTACATTCATTGAATTGGATGGAATCTTTGCTCAAAACAGATGCCAGATTTCGAGCCTTCCTTCAGTCTAAAAAGATTGATTCTGATCAAAAGAAAGAAGTCATTCGAAATAGTTTATCCGGACAATGTCACGAAATTGTTATTGAATTTCTTGTAATCACTGTTGAAAACCGTACACTGCAAACAATCAGAGACGTATGCATTGCTTATCAAAACTTGGCAAAAGAAGAACTCGGCATTGTATCCGTCCGCGCTGAAGTCGCAGAAGCCGTGAACGAATCTGAAACGGTTTTGCTGAAATCACGGTTGGATACAATCTTAGGAAAAAATTCAGATCTTACGATTGACGTAAACCCGGACTTGATTGGTGGAATAAAACTTCGCGTAGAAAACACATATTTAGACGCTTCACTTCAGCAGCAGTTGAAGAGAATGCGGGACACAATTGTAACATCCTAATACAAAAGGGAACCCATGGAAATTAAAACAGACAGTATAGCAGAATTGCTGAAAGAACAAATTTCACAATTTGACGTCTCATTTGATGTGGCGGAAGTAGGAGAAGTCATCGAAATTGGCGATGGCGTTGCCCGTGTGAGCGGTTTAGAAAATGTGATGAGTTCAGAACTTGTAGAATTGCCGAACGATGTGTATGGTATGGCTCTCAATCTGGAAAATGACAATGTTGGGCTTGTGCTATTTGGCGATAGCCACCTCGTAAAAGAGGGTGACCTTGCAAAACGAACCGGTCAGGTAGTGGAGGTTCCGGTGGGTGATGCCATGCTGGGACGAGTTGTAAATCCGCTTGGTCAAGCCATTGATGGGAAAGCTGCCATTGAATCTGAGCATTCATTTCCGATTGAAAGGAAAGCGCTTGGCGTTATGGCACGGTCTCCGGTGAATGAACCGCTTCAAACTGGCATCAAAGCGATTGATAGTATGATTCCCATCGGTCGTGGACAGCGAGAATTAATTATCGGTGACCGGCAGACAGGGAAAACAGCAATTGCGATTGATGCAATTATTAATCAGAAATCCACGCATAAAACAGATAAACCGGTGTATTGCATTTATGTTGCGATCGGTCAGAAAGCATCAACTGTGGCATCTATTGTAAATGAGCTTGAAGCGAATGGTGCCATGGAATACACCACGGTTGTGGCGGCAAATGCTTCTGATCCTGCTCCAACGCAATATATCGCCCCCTATTCTGGATGCGCCATGGGAGAATATTATAGAGATAATGGAAAACATGCGCTCATCATATATGATGATTTGTCCAAGCAGGCCGTGGCTTATCGCCAAATGTCGTTGGTGCTCCGCCGTCCACCGGGACGTGAAGCATTCCCGGGCGATGTGTTTTATTTACATAGCCGTCTTTTAGAACGTGCTTCAAAATTAAATGAATCGCTTGGTGGCGGTTCGCTAACTGCGCTTCCCATTATCGAAACGCAGGAAGGTGATGTTGCGGCGTATATCCCAACCAACGTGATTTCGATTACAGATGGCCAAATTTATTTGGAAACAAATCTATTTAATTCCGGAATCCGCCCTGCGATTGATGTGGGTCTTTCGGTATCCCGTGTTGGTGGAAACGCACAGATTAAAGCTATGAAAAGTATTGCCGGAACCTTGAGGTTGGATCTTGCCCAGTACCGTGAATTAGAAGCATTTACAAAATTTGGCTCGGATCTTGATAAGGGAACGCTGGCACAACTGACCCGCGGTGAACGCATGGTAGAAATTCTAAAACAAAATCAATATGTACCGATGATTGTTGAAAATCAAATCGCTATTATTTTCGCTGGGACCAAAGGGCATTTGGATAGTTTGGATATTTCACAAGTTGCTGACTTTGAAAAAGGATTGTTGGATTATCTTGAAGCAAATGCTTCGGATGTTATAAGTGCAATTAATTCTGAAGGTATTATCAGCGAAGAAACCGCCGAAAAACTTGAAAAATCCATCGCAGATTTCAAACAAGGGTTTACTGCTTAATACATGGCAAATCTGAAGGATATTCGGGATCGAATTAAATCGGTCAAGAGCATTCAAAAAGTGACCAAAGCAATGAAGATGGTTGCTGCCGCCAAGATGCGCCGTGCACAAGAACGCATGGAACAGGCCCGCCCGTACAGCCGTCGTCTGAAAGAAGTTATTCATCATCTTCTTCCTGAAGTAGATCGGGATTTACTTCCACTACTTGACGTGCGGAAAGTCAAACGCGTTGCGTATGTTGTTGTCACATCAGACCGCGGATTTGCCGGTGCGTTTAATACAAATATCCTGAAAACGGCACAAGCGGAAATTGATGAAATCGGGAAAGAAAAGGTGGACATTTTTTGCATCGGAAAAAAAGCACGTGATCATTTTAAACGACGGGAATACACTATTATTGAAAGTCATCTAGATTTTTGGAATGAATTATCATTTTCTGATGCGATCAAAATTGGCGATGGAATTATCAACCATTTTACATCGGAGAAAGTGGATGAAATCCATGTTGTGTATGATATCTTTGTAAATGTGGCAACGCAGGAAACCATTTCAGAATTACTCCTTCCGCTGGGTTTTGATGGATCGGAAACCACATCGGAAGATCGATTGTATGAGCCTTCGAAAGATGTGCTGGTTACATCTCTTGTGCCTCGCCATTTAAATGTGCAGATGTGGAAATATCTTCTCGAATCTTATGCAAGTGAACAAGCAGCACGGATGCTTGCTATGGAAAATGCCACCACGAACGCGGAAGATATGATTAAAAACTTAACATTGGAATTCAACAAAGCCCGGCAGGCTTCTATCACAACGGAAATGCTCGAAATTGTGAGCGGTGCCGAAGCGCTGTCCGGATAAATAAGTAAGGAAATGATTATGTCAATGAATGGAAAAATTTCACAAGTAATGGGCGCAGTGGTTGATGTCGTGTTTGAAGATGGATATCTTCCAGAAATCTATAATGCGCTTAATGTGGATCGTGGAGACGAGGGAACATTGGTCTTGGAAGTTGCTCAGCATTTGGGTGATTCCGTTGTCCGAACCGTTGCGATGGATTCTACGGATGGATTGGTTCGTGGTAAAGAAGTGACGAACACGGGAGGTCCAATCACTGTGCCGGTTGGTCCTGAAACTTTAGGCAGACTTTTTGATGTTCTGGGAAACACCATTGATCAAAAAGAAGCATTTGAAGCGAAACAAAGAAATCCTATTCATCGCGCATCTCCAAAGCATGAAGATCTTACCACATCTTCGGAAATTCTTGTTACAGGAATTAAAGTGGTGGATTTGATGGAACCTTATACAAAAGGTGGAAAAACAGGACTGTTTGGTGGTGCAGGAGTTGGAAAAACTGTTTTAATTCAGGAACTCATTCGGAACATTGCTACTGAACATGGTGGCTATTCTGTATTTGCTGGTGTCGGGGAGCGGACTCGCGAAGGAAATGATTTATATAATGAAATGACTGAATCAGGCGTAATCAAAAAAACCACAATGGTTTTTGGGCAGATGAATGAACCGCCAGGTGCTCGTCTTCGAGTTGCTCTGAGTGGACTAGCTATGGCAGAATATTTCCGCGATGATGAAGGCAGGGACGTACTTCTCTTTATTGATAATATCTTCCGGTTTACACAAGCAGGTTCCGAAGTATCTGCACTGTTAGGACGCATGCCTTCTGCTGTTGGATATCAACCCACGCTTTCAACGGAAATGGGTGATCTTCAGGAACGAATTACTTCAACTAAAAAAGGGTCTATCACTTCTGTGCAGGCAGTGTATGTACCGGCCGATGATTTAACCGATCCGGCGCCTGCAACAGCATTTGCGCATTTGGATGCAACATCGGTGCTTGAGCGAAAAATTGCCGAACTTGGAATTTATCCTGCCGTGGATCCGCTGGCTTCTACATCCAGGATTTTAGATCCACGCGTCATCGGCGACCACCATTATCAAGTGGCGAGAAATGTGCAATCTGTATTGCAGAAGTATAAAGATTTGCAGGATATTATTGCCATTCTTGGAATGGATGAACTTTCTGATGATGATAAACTGGTAGTAGCACGTGCGCGGAAAATGCAGAAATTTATGAGCCAGCCGTTTTATGTGGCGGAACAGTTTACTGGAAAAGAAGGGCGCTATGTTTCGCTCGAAGATTCGGTGGCAGGGTTTGAAGCAATTCTCAATGGCGAAGTGGACGAGTTAAATGAAAATGCATTTTCTTATGTTGGGACCCTGGATGAAGCAATTGAAAATGGAAAAAAACAGGCCGCCTAAATGAAATCCTTTCCATTGGAAATTGTAACACCAACTCGCATGATTGAAGAAGGCGAAATTACCTATGTTCGTTGCCCTGGAATGGACGGGAAATTCGGAATTATGGCAAATCACCGAGAAGGAATCATCGCGTTGGGAATTGGCGAAGTAAAAGCGACAAAAGACGGAAAGGATGAATATTTTGCTATCAGCGGGGGATTCGCCGAGATTACCAAAGAGAAAGTTCAGATGCTTGTAGAAACGGTGGAGCGTTCAACAGAAATTGATACAGCTCGCGCCGATGCAGCGCTTCAACGGGCGAAAGATAGATTTGCTAAGGCGGAAGTGGATGAGGAACAAAATATAAAATCCCTCGAACGCGCCAAGAATCGTTTAAAAGTTTCTAACCATTAAATTCAAATTCGCTTTGAATGAAAACTGCTCGTAACTTTCGAGCAGTTTTTATTTACCACAGAGTCCGCAAATTCTGCAAAGAGAATCCTGTAGATTTCCTTTTATTATTTTCATAGCATCCTCAGTGCGTTCTTAACTTCTAAATCAATACACCGGATGATTAACACCCTGCATCTTAATCGGGTTTTGCTGTAATTTCTCCCATGATGGGTACTTTTTCTTATGCGGCATTTTTCACCGGAATACGATCCGCAGCCTTTTTCCTTTTAATTCTTCTCACCCAAACCTCCTGCCCTGATAATCCGGTAGAAACCGAAGACCATCCTCACCAGGCCGACTGTCCGAATGGCTTTCTTCCCTGTGAAA